>DATIPL010000658.1:0-2834 GCA_035471965.1 Gammaproteobacteria bacterium | reverse complement strand
ATGGACCCATCGCGTTGCCTGATTTCTACCGATGGTGGATTGCGGTTGGTCCTCGAGTCTCTCTACTGGGGTAGATTAAGGAGCCGGCGAGCGAACCGATCGAAAAGGCGCGCCAGGTCGGATCAACACGGCAAACAACGCTACATAGTGGTAACCCGGTCCTCCGTCAGGATAGCGTCGTATCTATCGATTCCGTCCGTCTGCAAGACGCACGCCCCCTGCTGCCATCGAATAAACACTTTCGTACGAAAAAGGCGATTGTTCCGCGCGCGTAGTCGATGGCGCCCGAGTCGAAGTGAGTTCTGCACCATGCTGTGCACCGATAGAAATCGTCGCGCCTGCGAGGCTGAATTGAACCGTCGCATGAGTCGTTCTCGGTGTCGGTGAGGTTCGTGCAAAAGCTCTGCGCGATTGTCGGCAAATCGATCGGAAACGTGAATGGTCTCCTGCATGACGCGCCGATGAGCGGCTGGATGGCTTTTCAGTGTTTCGGTCCCCGGTCGAGGGGATCACCATCCCGCCGTTTCACAAGCTTAGGGAAGAACCGTAGGGCGGCGGTGGTACAGCGATTCGGGCTTTTTCATCAGTTCACTGTTACCGCAGCCCGGTTGATGTGACGATGCCTTGTCGACGGCCTCACTACCCCCCATGGGGAGCGGGAATGAACACCCCGGGCTCCGAGTAACCCGCCCCGCCGGCAGGCGGGCCGTCTCAGCGCCTTGCGCGACTGCTCGCCCGGGGAGCGCGTACTTTCAGTCGGCGTCTCCGGGCGGATCATGAGCGTAGACGGGAAAACGCCGGCAGAGCGCCGCCACCCGCTTGCGCCCGGCCTCCTCGCTCAACGCGCCGGCCAGGCGGCCGGCAATCACGGCGCCGATTTCGGCAAATTCCCGATTCCCGAATCCCCTCGTGGTTCCCGCCGACACCCCCAGCCGTAACCCTGACCATTTCGATGGCGGCGGAGGGTCAAAGGGAATCGGATTTTTGTTGCAGGTGATGTTGACGGCCGCCAGCGATTTTTCGGCTTCTATTCCGGTCACTCCGCTGGAACGCAGATCCAGAAGCACCAGATGGGTATCGGTTCCCCCGGTGACCACGTCGATGCCGCTTGACACTAGGGCCGAGGCCAGGGATCGCGCGTTGCCGACGACCTGCTTTGCGTAATCTCGGAACGACGGCTTCAACGCTTCGCCCAGGCACACCGCCTTGGCTGCGACCGTGGACAGATGCACGCTGCCCTGCATGCCAGGAAATACGGCGGAATCGATGCGCTTGGCCAATACCTCGTCGTTGCACAGGATCACGCCGCCCCGTGGTCCCCTCAGTGTTTTCGTCGTGGTGCAGGTCACGACATCCGCCAGGCCCACCGGGCTCGGATGCACACCCGCCGCCACCAGTCCGGCGAAGTGAGCCATGTCGACGAGCATGCGTGCGCCTGCCCGGTCCGCGATGCGGCGAAAGCGCTCGAAGTCGATTTCCCGCGGATACGCGGAGCCGCCGGTGATCACCAGCTTTGGACGGCGCTCCGCGGCAAGGCGCTCGGCTTCCGAGTAGTCGATGAGACAGCTTTCCGATCGCACTCCGTAGTGCACCACGTCGAACCATTTTCCCGACAGGTTCGGTGGTGCGCCGTGGCTCAGATGTCCCCCGGCCGAGAGCGAAAGGCTCAAGATGGTGTCTCCGGGTTGGAGCAGCGCGAGAAACACCGCCTGGTTGGCCTGGGTGCCGGAGTGAGGCTGGACATTGGCGAAACGTGCTCCGAAAAGCTCGCAGGCGCGCTCGATGGCAAGGCGCTCCGCCACGTCGACGAATTCGGCCCCGCCGTGGAATCGCTTGCCCGGGTAACCTTCAACGGTCTTGTTGGTCAAATGGGATCCGAGCGCATCCAGGACCGCGCGGCTGACGAGATTCTCCGACGCGATCAGTTCAATCTGATCCTGCTGCCGTCGACTTTCGTTTTCCAATACCTGCGCCAGCGTTGGGTCGGTCCCGGCAATACCTGTAATGAAATGACGTCCGCTGCTGGAACTCATTTGTTTTTCAATCCTCTGATCCGGCCTCGTTCTGCGGCGCATTTGACCCCCGTATATCCGCCGGCACATGATTGTGCGCGGTTGCCGGCGCGTGTGCGGCCGCGTCGAAGAGGGGTCCATCATAATCGACACAGTGGGAAGTCCGGGAATCCACGCCTCCGGACGGCGAACGTTGGGTTCAAGCGGCGCCTGCGTTAACCTGTCCTGAAACGGAACCGACAACCGCGACACCAGAATGCTTTCAATCCGCACACCTCCGGCTCCGGATTCCCGGTTTGTCCTCGATGACTTCGAGCCCGCCTATATCTCTCTCTATCGCGACGGAAAGCTTGCGGCGCGCGTCGAGCAGGGGCTGGCCGAGCTCGAGGACTGTTGCGCCTGCCCTCGAAACTGTCACGTCAACCGAATGCAGAATCTTGCGAGGGTTTGTCTCACCGGGCGTTACGCCGTCGTATCGAGCGTTTTTCCCCACTTCGGAGAAGAGGATTGCCTGCGCGGATGGAATGGTTCCGGGACCATATTCTTCGGTCACTGTAACCTGCGATGCGTTTTCTGCCAGAACTGGGATATTTCCCAACAGCGCAGCGGACGTGAATGCAGCGCGGATGAAATCGCTGAATGCATGCTGGCCTTGCAGTCCAAGGGCTGCCATAACATCAATTTCGTCACCCCTGAGCACGTCGCGCCGCAGGTGGTGGAAGCCATAGCGGCGGCCGTTCCCCGGGGTCTGAAGCTTCCGATTGTCTACAACACCAGCGCATACGACGCGATTCAGTCGCTGCGGCTGCTCGACGGGCTGGT
>DATIPL010000657.1:0-6327 GCA_035471965.1 Gammaproteobacteria bacterium | reverse complement strand
AACCGGTACCGGGCATCATTTCTCGAAAACGGCTCCAGGAACTGACTTTTTCAAGGCGAACGGGAAGAAGTCTCCTACACTTCCAGGGAGGAGGAGAGTTCTTTGGTCGCCATCTTCGCGCTTACCGCTCTGGTCAGCGCATCGCTGCTTTTTCTCATCCAGCCGTTGTTCGCGAAAATGGCGCTGCCTCTTTTGGGCGGAGCGCCCAACGTATGGATAATCTGCATGGTTTTTTTCCAGGCCATGCTGCTCGCGGGCTACGCCTACGCTTACCTCAGTGCCCGCTGGCTGAGCATGTCCGGGCAGGTATCGCTCCACGCCCTGATCGTGCTCGCGCCGCTGCTCGTACTGCCCATCGGCATCGGCGCCTCCGCGGCGCCGCCGGGGGACGCCAATCCCACGCTTTGGCTTCTGAGCCTGCTCACCGTCACCGTAGGGCTGCCGTTTCTCGCCGTCTCCGCCAGCGCGCCGCTGCTGCAGCGATGGTTCAGCTTGGGCTTTCACGCCCACTCGGCCGATCCCTACTTTCTCTATGCCGCCAGCAACGCCGGCAGCGTTGCCGGCCTCGCCGCCTACCCGCTGCTGCTGGAACCTCTGCTCAAACTCGGGCGACAAAGTCAGCTCTGGGGTGGCGGCTATGCGATTTTCGTCGGGCTCATCAGCGTGTGCGCATGGCTCGCACTGCGTCGGGCAGCAGCCGGCGCGACATCACCCGAATCCGCACCCACCGAGCTGCCGCTGCACCTCTCGGCCGACGGCGGCCGCTGGCGGCAGCGGCTATGGTGGATCGCGCTCGCCTTCGTGCCGTCGAGTCTCACGCTGGGCGTCACCACCGTGCTCACCACGGATATCGCCGCGGTCCCCCTGCTCTGGGTGATACCGCTGTTGATCTATCTCGCATCTTACATACTGGTTTTCGCCCGCGAGAGAAGATATTCACTGCTGCTGCTTCAAAAAGCGTTTCCCATCACGGTGCTGACTTCCGTTTCCCTGATCGTCACCGGCGCCACCCAGCCGGTTGCGCTCATCATATTGATTCATCTCTTCACGCTGTTCATCGTTGCGATGCTCTGTCACGGCCATCTTGCCGATCTGCGCCCCGACGTGGCGCGTCTAACCGAGTTCTATCTCTGTGTCAGCATCGGAGGGGTCCTGGGTGGCGTATTCAACGCGCTGGTCGCGCCCGAATTGTTTTCTCGCACCACCGAATATCCTCTGATTATCGTGTTCGCCTGCATGCTCCATGCGCTGCGATTGCAGAGGCGCAAGGGTGCGCTCGAACGAAAGCTCGATCGCAGCGCTATCGAAGCAAAGCCGCAGGTGCTTGCTCTTTCGGACGTTGTGCTCGCCTCGCTTGTCGGCGTCCTCACCATGGGCGTGATCTTTTTCGCGGCCCAGCTTCCGGAACCGGCGCGGGCGTTCCGCATCCTGCTCATCGCCGGTGTTCCAATGATGTTCGCATTCCTGCTGTCCAAGCGGTTGTTGCGGTTCGCGTTCTGCGTTGCCGCGATCCTCGTCGCCGGCGCGTTCAACGACTTCGATCAGGGCAGGCAGCTGGAAGCCGAGCGCACGTTCTTCGGTATCCATCGCGTCACCCGCCTGAACAGCGGCACGAACGAGGAGGGGCCGCGTTACGCGGTGAACATGCTCTACCACGGTAGCACCATGCACGGCTCCCAGATGGTGGACCCGGATTCCGGGACGCCCGCGGCGCCTTTGATACCGCTGGTCTACTACCACCGCAACGGACCCGTGGGGGACGCGTTGTTCGCCATGCAGCGTGGCGATGCGTCCGTTGATGTCGGCCTGGTGGGACTCGGCGCCGGCGCCATGGCCGCCTACGGGAGAGCCGGAGAGCACTACACTTTTTTCGAGCTGGATCCCACCGTGGCGCGTATCGCCGAGGATCCGCGTTACTTCAGCTACCTCGCCGCAGCTCGGGAGCGCCGTGTCGATGTCGAGGTTGTCTTGGGTGACGCCAGGCTCAGGCTGGAAAAAATTCCCGACGCATCCTTCGACATCCTGGTGCTGGATGCCTTCAGCAGCGACGCGGTCCCGCTGCACCTGCTCTCCCGCGAGGCGCTGGTGCTTTATCTCAGCAAGCTCAGGCCCGGCGGCTTGTTGGCCTTCCATCTCTCCAACCGCCATCTCGAGCTTCGTGATGCCGTCAATCGCGTTGCGCTGAATCTGGATCTGCACACTCTCTGGCGCAGCGACGTCAACCGATCGACCGCCCGGCTGGACCAGATCATGCGGCGGAACTCCGAGTGGCTCCTGGCCGCGCGGCTACGTCGCGATGTAGTACGAGTCGCCGCCGCGAGACCTGCGGCGGGCTGGCAGTTCATCAAGGCCGACCGCTCGCTGCACGTGTGGACCGACAACTTCTCCGACATCTGGAGCGTGTTCAAGTGGTAGAAAAAACTTGCCAGGCGCTTCTTATCTGCGCTCACCGCGCAGCTCAAGCACGGTGTTTCTCAGGTCTTCGGCGCGGACGCCGTCGGCGGGCACCGGGTCGGCGGCGATGAGCTCGACTTCCGACCAGAATCGCGTCAGCAGCCGCACCGGCTTGGACATGGCCGCACCGCCCAGGCGACTGAAGAAGCTGCCGTAGAGTCCGCGCAGTGCCATCGGCACCACCGGCACCGGGGTGCGCTTGACGATACGCTCGATCCCGGGACGGAACTCGCCCAGTTCGCCGTCATAAGTGATCTGGCCTTCGGGAAAGATCCCGATCAGATCCCCGCGCGTCAGCCCCCTGGCCACCTCGTCGAAGGCTGCTTCCCTCAGCGCGGGGTCTTCACGCTTCGATGCCACCGGGATCGCCCCGGCTGTGCGAAAGACGAAGCTCATGATCGGCAATTTAAAAATGCCATGGTGCATGATGAACCGAATCGGACGGCGGCAGGCCGCCATGATTATCAGCGCGTCGACGAAGCTCACGTGATTGCAGACGAGCACTGCCGGGCCCGTTTCCGGAATGGCGTCCATATTCTTCACCCTCAGCCGGTACACCGAACGCACCAGCATCCAGACGATGAAGCGCATCAGGAACTCCGGCACCAGCTTGAAGATGTATACCGACACGGCCACGTTCAGCAGCCCGACAGCCAGGAAGAGATTGGGAATGGTGACGCCGGCGCCGAGCATGCCGATGGCGAACAGCGCCGAGACCACCATGAACAACGCGTTCCAGATATTGTTGCCGGCGATCACCCGAGCGCGGTTTTCCGCCTGCGTGCGCTGCTGCACCAGGGCGTAAAGCGGCACGCTGTAGAATCCTCCGAAAAGCGCCATCAGGGTGAGGTCCAGCAGGATTCGGACGCTCCCGGGTTGTTGCAGAAAGGCGCCGATCCCCATTGCCGCCCCAGCCGGACGTTCCGGAGAGGCGAATGCCAGGTCGAAGGCGAAGATCGTCAAGCCAATGGCGCCGAACGGCACCAGGCCGATTTCCACCTTGCGCCCGGACATGCGCTCGCAGAGCAGCGAGCCCAGCCCGATGCCGATAGAAAAAGTCGCGAGCAACAGCGTCACCACCTGGGCGTCGCCGCCCAGTACGGTCTTGGTGTAGTTGGGCAGCTGAGCCAGCAACAGCGCGCCGTAAAACCAGAACCAGGAGATACCGAGAATCGAGCGGAACACCACCCGGTTCTGGAAGGTGTAGCGCAGAACGCGCACGGTCTGGGTGATCGGGTTGAGGTTGAGCTCCAATTCGGGCACCGGCGCTTTTGCCCTCGGGATTTTCCGGCTCGATATCCAGCCGGACACCGCAACCAGCAGCACTACCGCGCTCACCCACCCGCGTCCTGAATCCCCGAGTCCTGCAAGAATGCCGCCGACGATGGTGCCGATGAGGATCGCGAGGAAGGTGCCCATCTCCACCAGCGCGTTGCCGCCGACCAGCTCCGACTCCTTCAAATGCTGCGGAAGGATGGAATATTTCACTGGGCCGAAGAACGCCGACTGTGTTCCCATGATGAATAGCACCAAGACGAGAAACCCGGGGTGGCCCATGAAAAAGCCCGCGCCCGCCAGAACCATGATTCCGATTTCGGCCAGCTTTATGCGGCGGATGAGCAGCGACTTCTCGACCTTGTCCGCGATCTGCCCGGCAAGGGCGGAAAAGAGGAAGAACGGCAGAATGAATAATCCGGCGGCGGTGTTGATCAGGGTGTTGACTTCGGCGTCGGTCAGACCCGCGACGTAAAAGGTAATGAAGATGATGAGCGCGTTCTTGAAGACGTTGTCGTTGAACGCGCCGAGAAACTGGGTAATGAAAAACGGCAGGAACCGCGGCGTCTTGAGCAGCGCGAACTGGGATCGCGCACCGGACCCTGTTTTCATTCCTTCTCCATTCTCTCCCGGCGTTCCGGAGGGATGACTGTCTTGTGCCCGGTTCCCGCGTCAAGCCATGATTCGAGGCGGCCCCGCGTTATCGGCGCGCGGGTGGAATCAACGCTTCCCGACCCGGCGCGATACTGATTCCATGAATTGGCGCAGGCCAAGCATAGCTTGCGTGAGCGGCGCTGGAAATTTGAAACGCCTGGCTTGCGGGTGGCGCTTTACAGCAGGTTGAACGCAGCCGGACTGTGACGGCGATCAAAAGCCGTCCGGCCCGGGTTTATTCCACCCACTGTGGCGAGGGGTCGACCGGTTCACCGAAGGGATTTTCTAGGAACTCCGACGGGTCCCGGAGCAGAGCCGATCGAATTCGACTCCCTGGGCGACGACTGGAAGCCGGGAATCTTTCCGCCGATGCGGTGCCTTGGACAAGCCGTTGCTTGATAACAGCGTGTCGATCGGGGCCGAAACGAAGCAAACGCGCACGATTACGCTGGAGACTTCTCCCTCGAGGAATGCGCGCCGGGGTCCCGCTCGGAACCCCGACCGTTCGGGGAAGGCGCCGTCGACCGGCGAGCGGCCGTCTGAAGGAATCGTTAACGCTCGGGCTCGAACCGTTTATCTCTGATCTCGGCGCGCGGCTGATTCAGTCGACCACCGAGTACTGCAGTTGCCCGACTTCGACATCCGCGTTGGACATTTCCTGAATCAGCCTGACCTTCCATTCGCCCGCCGTTGCCGTCGGAATACGCTTCCAGGTTCTGTATCGAGTCGCGCCACCGAGTGCGACGTTGGACGTATCGCGCACCATGTTGTTACGGGAATACTGAAGCAGGATTTTCGCCTCCTCGCCGGCCGGCACCAGGAAGTTCATCCAAAGATAGGCTTCCTGGCCTTTCTTCAGAGAATTCGCGGAGATCTCCGACATGCATTCGTTCTTGTTCTCGCCCTTCAGGGAAACTTCCTGGCAGAACTTGTACTCCATGGGAACGACGCCCTGCCCCTTGCCGTGGAAGTAATAGTTGATGACTTTTCTTGCTTCCTCCGGGGTGGGTTTTTCCTGTGCCATGGCGCCCCCTGTTGATGCGATCAAAAAGACGGTCAAAGCGTAAACAGATTTTTTCACGGTCGTCCTCCTTTGCAGAAAAGATCGGCGATCCGAAAATACGATTCATTCGTTTCCGGATTATTCCGCTCGGCGAAGGTAGGAAATATACCCGTCCGCATCGCCGGCATCTATCACCGCCGGTATCGCGTTGAGTTATTGAGAAGAAATCGGGGCTTGAAGGAACCGAGATCGAGCGCGAAGTGCCGCGAAGATCTCGGATGGCCGTATCTGATCTTACTCTCTTGTCGAGATTGAAAAGTTTTGTTCTGCCGCAATCGGAGGAAGGAATTGCGAGCACTCCACTTTTACCGATTATCGATCGGTTCGAGTAAGCGAATCTCTCTACTGCGGCACCATCCCGGCCAACGGCGTCACCGGCGCCGAGTCATCCCAGCCTTTTTCGTATTGAATTGCTTTCAGCATCTGGATGCGATCCTCGGTGAGCGGGTGTGTTCTCAGGAACACGGGTGCGGTGAAGTGCTTCTCCCGATGTGTTTCCAGCAGAATCGTGTAGAGATCCAGGGCCCCCGCCACGTGGCCGTAGACGGAGGCAACGGCTTCGAGAGCGCTGCGATCGGCCTCGCGTTCCTGGTCACGGTTGAAGCTCAGCAGGGTGAGCGCGCCGGTATCACCGATGAAAGTGCCGATCACGTCATCCCCCTGCGCTCCCGAGACCGCCAACACGGCAATGACCACCACCGCCGTGCGTCCCAGGCTGCGGATCGGGTGGCGATGCTTGATGTGGGCGATCTCGTGCGCTATGACCATGGCCAGCGCGTTTTCGTTGGGCAGCTTCTCGATCAGACCGCGGTTGATTACCACGTGGCCGCCGAAGGTTGCATAGGCGTTGACCTCCTCGACGTCGCCGTAGTGCGCCGTGA
>DATIPL010000656.1:0-1694 GCA_035471965.1 Gammaproteobacteria bacterium | reverse complement strand
ATCGTCGTCGGGGCTGTGGGAATGTGGGAATCGCGGAGCGATTTCCAAGGGCGTTGGGAAACGAGGGAAACCTGCTTTGGGTTTTCCTCGTTTCCCATCGCCCGTCATTTCCACAGCCCTCTCCCCTGGGTTCAGCATTTCGTTTTCGCCGAAGCGAAACGGGCGAACAGCTTGCTCTTGGCTTGTTGCATCCGCCGCGCCGCGGCCGTGTCGCTTTGGGCGCTGGCGAGGCGTTGCAGAGCCCCGATCGTCTGTCCCGGCTTGAGATAGTCGGCAGCCTGGGGCAACTTCTGGAGCGTCTCCCAAGGAGTTTGGTAGCGACGATACACCCGCTTTTGCTTGCCTTTGGCGTCGGTGATGAGTTCGGGTTGTCCGCAGGGCCGGTGGAAGTTTAAATAGGGATTGAAGTGCTGTTGATAGAAGCGCTGGATGCGCGCCGCGTGCGGCGCCGCGATGTGCGTATGCCCCATGTGCTTGCGGATCACCGCGCCGTTTTTCGATTCCACCAGGCCGTTGTCGTTGGAGTGGCGCGGCCGCGATTTGGTCTGTTCGATCAGCAGCTTGTTCAATAACTTTCTGACGGTGTCGTTGAGGAACTCGCTGCCGTTGTCGGAATGGAAGCCGCGCACCCGAAACGGAAACTGCTGCAGGATGGCTTCCAGCACCGGTTCCAGCCAGGCTTCGCTGATGGCCGCCACCGCGCCGACCACTTGCCATTGGGTCACTTCGTCCACCGCGTTGATGTGATAGACGCCCTTGACCCCGTCGAGATCGCCTTGATGCACCGTATCGACGCGCAGATAACCCGGCTGGCCCTGCGGGTGGGGCCGCCGCCGCTCGCCGATCGACACCGCCGTGGGCCGTGTCTTGGTGAAATGCAGCCGCCGCTGGCGGTAGGCCCGGCGCCGCCGCAGCCGATAGAGGTGAGCCACCGAGATCCCCGCCAGCCGCTCGTATTCGCCCTGCTGGTAGTGTTGATATTCCCGCTCCAGGATCTTGCGCGTGGCGGGGCCGCTGAGCGTTTCGTGGGCTTCGTCCACCGCCGCTAGCAGCTCGACGTCGGCCGGCGTGTACTTGCTGGCAAAGCGATGCCGCCGGTAGCGGGCGGGTTGGAGATCTCCGCCCTGCCGGTATTGGCGGATCAGGCGCGTGACCTGTGCCCGGCTCAGTCCGGTCATCTTGGCCAGATACTGCCGCAGCAGCCCTTTGGCGGCTCGGTTCTGCCGGTTGTAGTGGTGCTGGCGCAGGGTTCGCGCCACCCAGGCGTAGATCTCGGCGCGCCCCTGGCCCTTGAATTGAATCTCGTCGCTGGCCTGCAGAAACTCCCGGATCTGTTCCAGGCTCAGCGCCTTGTCCTCTTGCATGTGGATGGTCAACCCCCAGCATGCCCACTCCCCGACCCTTCAGGCTCATCTTGTGTGAGAAACGATCTCCCCCTTCAGGCTCATCTTGCATGAGACAAGACTCGGTCTTGCCCCCTCTCGCCTCTCGGCCTTGACCTCAGCCCGCCTGAGAAGTAAACTAAAGGCGATATAGTGTATCTGGTTAATCCGGATGAAGAAAGCGACTTCAGCACCGAGTTGCCGCCAAGCGAGAGGGGCCCGGCGCCCCGGTTTTCCCCGCTTGGGTTCGGCGGTCAAGTTCGTTTCGACCGCCTTCTCCGGTCCTGAGGCTTATCCTTCTTCGGCAGAAGT
>DATIPL010000655.1:0-3076 GCA_035471965.1 Gammaproteobacteria bacterium | reverse complement strand
AGCACGAAAAAAACATCGACACGCTCTTGAAGCTCGAGCGCGCGGCGTTTCCAGATTTCGAATTCATTGGTCACCACCACGTCTATCAGCTCCAATGGCAGTTCCCCGCGCCGACCCCAACGCAGAAACTCCTTCGCTTTGGCCCGGCCCGTGGGCGAGTCATCGGAGAGCACGGCAAAGCTCTTGACTTCGGGCAGCAGCGTTTTCAGCGCCACCAGTCCTTCTCGCAGATATCCGGCCTGATAGATCCCCGTAATATTGTGGCCGGGCCGCTCCATGGACTCCAGCAGCCCGTATTTCATAGGCGTGCCGTTGATCCCCCAGAAGACGACCGGCAGCTCGGTGTCGAGATAATGGCTGCCGACGTAATTGGCTGCGTTGTCGTCTCCCAAAAGGATGATATCGGGACCGAATTCCTCGATTTCCCCGATGATTCGGGCGACCGAGTCCGCGATCTCCGATAATCTGTTGCGCCGCTTGGTATCCATCCACAGCTTACGCACCACCGCTTTCGAACTTTCGACGTAGTCGTCTTGCCAGAAGCTTTTGCCCTGCTCCTCGTTCTCCAGGTAACCGAAGTCCAGCAGCGCGGCGGTCACACCCGCGTTGGTGTCCTGGGACCATAGGTATTCCCGGTGATAGCTGCTGACGACGACGACGCGAACTTTGACTCCATTCGAATGCGGTGCTGCCGCCGGTGCCCCGGGGAGGCAGACTCCGGTCGCCAGAGCCGATATCAGAACCAGTTTCTTCAACATAGTGGCCATCCTCAATTCTTCAGGGCATCGGGCACCGGACCGGAACGCGGACACAAAGCGGGCTCGAAGCGTGTTGCTCGCCCGGTCCCACGGTCTACGCTTTGTTAACTTCCGGATATCCCGACCCTCTTGAAAGGTTAAATGCGGCCGTTGCCTGTTCCGCCTAAATTGGGTGCATTTGTGTCGGCTCTTGTCGATTCCTGGTGGAGCGGCGCCGCGCGCAATAAAAATCGCGCGAAACAGGTTCGTGGAAGGAAAATGTTATCGAGCAATTCGCCGCGGCCGGCGAAAGGTTTATCGGCTGGCCGGAGCGAAAACTGTAGTCAGCGTCTCCGCCCCGAGACAAAAGGTGCGCTCATGATGAGAACTCCCGATTCTGCCCTCGGGGCGAGACCGGTGATTCTGGTGCGGCTCTCAATGTCCGGAATATTTGGCGTTTTTCATGCGTCAAATTCCTGTCACCCGTCGGGCGAGGCCGTCGCGAACTATAGTAATGTTAATAAGCTGCGCCTCGTATTTGTTGCCTGATCCGTGATTTCCCGAAGCCATCAGTTAGCCGACAGGGTCCTCGCCCTGATTCCGATCAACAACCTTGATCGAAGGTTGCAGGATCGGGTGCTCGAGCAGGGTCATCTGCTCGAGTACAAAAAGAAGAAGAAAATTTTCAAAGAGGGCGCACGCGACGCATACACCTTCTATCTGCTTGACGGCGAGCTCGAGCTTCAGACCAAAGGCGAGGCGCCTGTACGTATGCGGGCGGGTGACTCCAATGCGCTCAGGGCCCTGGCGCAACTGTTGCCGCGTCGGTACACCGCTGTCGCGCTGACGCCGGTTACGATATTTCGCATCGACCGGGGACTGCTGGACCACATTCTCAGCAATGACCAGATCTCGGACCAATCCGGTATGGTCGAAGTCGAGGAGCTCGAGGACGAAGATGGCGCCGACTGGATGACTCGCCTTATCAGCTCGGAGCTCTTCACCCGTCTGCCCCACGACAATATTCAGCGCTTCTTCACCGAGCTCGAGGCGTTGCCGGTGTCTACCGGCGACGTGGTCGTTGAACAGGGAACTGAAGGGGATTACCTGTACATCGTCGCCGAGGGCAGATGTGCGGTCACCCGGCAGGCGGCCGAGGGAGGGAAGGAGCACCAGCTCGCCGTCCTCAGGGCGGGCGACGTCTTCGGAGAGGAGGCGCTGATCTCCAATGCTCCCCGCAACGCTTCGGTAAAGTCGCTGAGCCCCGGCTTCGTGATGCGTCTAACGAAGCAGAAGTTTCTGGATCTGGTGTCCAATCCAACGCTGAACGCCGTGGGATATGACGAAGCCTGTAAAATGGTAAAAGAAGGGGCGGTTTGGATTGACGTGCGGTTCCCCGACGAGCACAAGGCGGGCGCCCTCGACAACAGCCTAAACATCCCGCTCAACGTTCTGAGGATGGAAGCCCCCAAGCTGGATCATTCCAGGCGCTACGTCGTCTATTGTGACACCGGCGCGAGAAGCTCGACCGGTGCATTCTTGCTTGCGAGGGAGGGACTCGAAGCGTGCTATCTGAGCGGAGGCCTCGATCGGGCGCAGCGCTCAGCCGCGGGCAAGAACCGGGCGAAAGAGCCGGCGGGGGGTCGTCCGGCGGTGGCAGGGGCGCCTTCCCCCGGGCTTCAGACTTCTGCCAACAAAGCTCGAGCGGCAGACGCTCCCGCTGAAGAATCGCCGCCGGGAAGCGGTGAGCTGCAGGCGCAATTCGCCAAGCTGAAAGCCGAGCGGGAAAAGGCGGAGGTTTACGCCAAGCGCGCGGCGGAGGCGGTTGCCGAGCTCAAGCGCCGCTACGAAAAGCAGCAAAAGGCGCTGGAAGCCGAGCAGGGAAAACGCCAGAGCCTGGAGAAGGATCTTGACGCGCTCAAGGCGGATTCCCAGCGGCAGTCGGGCATGGAGTTATCGCGGCTCAAAGGCGAGCTGGATAAAGCGGTAAAGAAGGTGGAGGAGCTGCAGCAGGAGCGAGAGCGGCTCGAATCGAAGCTGAAATCCGCCCAGCGGGAACAAAAAGAGGCCATAGAGAGGACCGGCGAGCTCCAGGTAGACAAGGTGCAGCTCGAAAAGCTCAAGCACGAGCGCGAAGTGCTGAGCGCCCAGCTGGAAGAAGCCAAGGCGCGGATTAACCAGCTTCGAACCGCCAAGCCGGGAGACAAAGCCGTCGCCACCAAGGGAGAGGCCGCGGTTCTCAACAAGATCGAGGCGGTACGCAAGGACGCCGAAGCAAAAATTGCAATGGAGCGGCGCGCGCTCGAGCAGGACGCCGCGGCGCAGCGGGAACGCGGCAA
>DATIPL010000654.1:0-6518 GCA_035471965.1 Gammaproteobacteria bacterium | reverse complement strand
GCGCGGCGCAGAGAAGAAGCGAAGCGACAGCTTTCGGCTCAGCGGAATTCACAACCGGACTCGAAGGAGAAAGGCGCTGCAAACGAAAAGGAGTCCCAGTCTGCGGCGTCTTCATCGCCGTCCGCCATGGACGGCGGCATGGTGGGACAGCTCAAGGCGCTCCTCTCGGCCTGGGATCAACAGAACGGGACCGCCGAAAAACCCTGATCTTCCTCCAGGGAAATCGATCCGGCTTCCCCGCCTCAGCCGGTGCCTTTCAGAAAATCGAAAAATTTGTCGAGCACCGATTTTTCATGGTCCTCGATGATGGCCTGCAGATTGAGCAGCGAAGCGTGATCCGGCTGCACCTGTAGACCGAGCGCAATATAAGCCTGGGCCTTGCCGATGTTGCGACTGGAAAACTCCTGCTCCGCAAGTTCCGTGTAACGCTCCGCGATGTCGGAGAATCCGTTCCTGGCCGACTGATTTCCGGGATCCAGCGCGAGCAGCCGGCTGAAGTAGTAGTAAGCGTTGTCCGCGGGCGGGTAGGTCAGCCGGTTTTCCTGCATGCTGTTCTCAGCCAGCCAGGTCAGGGCCTTGATCACTTCCTGTTTGCTCAATCCCGGCGTGGTCTCGGTGGCGGCGACCGAGTTCGACTGTGAAGTCACGCTGGCCTGTACATCGAGCGGCTGTGCAATCTCCGTCTCCGGCAGCCGCTGCTTGACGATACGGCTGGGCTTCAACGACTCGATGTAAACCTGCAGACTGGCGAAGGCGACAATGAGAATAATGCAGCATGCGCTGAGAATCGTCAGCCGCCACTTCCGCTTTTCCGCCTGCAGGCGATTCTTTTCATTTTGTATCGCCTTCACTTCCGCCTCGGCGGTCGCCGATGGATACATTTCCCGATGAAGGGTTCGATGGAGCGCTTCCGCTTCTTCCACCAGCGCGGCCGCCGTCGGCATGCGTTCCGCCGGTTCCTTGCACATCATCCTGTTGAGCAGTGGCTGGTACTCCCGCAGGTCGTCGGGAAGCTCCGGAACCGGAGACTGGATGTGCTGCATGATGACCTTGATGGCCGTATCGCCGGGATAAGGCCGCTCGCTGGTCAGCATTTCGTAAAACAATACGCCGAGGCTGTAGATGTCGGTGCGCCCGTCCACCTGCATGCCTTCCGCCTGCTCGGGGCTCATGTAAAAAGGGCTGCCCAGAATCGTTCCCGTAGAGGTCAGCTCGGTATCGATCTGAACTTCCTTGGCGATTCCGAAATCGCTGAGCAGAGCGGTACCGTCGCGCCGGAAAAGTATGTTCTGGGGCTTCACGTCGCGGTGAATGATTCCGCGCTTGTGGGCGAAATCCAGCGCGTTACCGATGTTCACCAGCAACTCCAGCGCTTCCAGCGGATTCATTCCCAGGTCGATACGGTTCTTCAGGTCTCCGCCGTTGACGTATTCCATCGAAATCCAGACCAGATCGCCGGTGGTGCCGATGTCGTAAATGGTAATGATGTGCGGATGCTGGAGGGCGGCGATGATGCGCCCTTCGTTCATGAATCGCTCAACAAAGGAGGTGCTGTCGCCCTTGCTGGTGGGCATGGTCTTGAGACAGACGTCGCGGCCCAGGGACTCCTGAACGGCGAGGTAAACGATGGCCATGCCGCCGCGACCAATGGTCTTTTTTATCTGGAAGCCGGGGATGTCCATAGGCAAAGATTATAGTCGCCGTGCGCAGGCCGTATTCTCTAAGCTATCGCGGGTTTCGGGACTTGATCGTCGCGGGCCGGGCGGCGTCCGCTCCGGCAGGAAATGCCCAAATTAGACAAAAGCATGAAAGCCGGTGCCTTCCCTTCAGCCGGAAACTGACCCCTCCAACGGATATCGGCTCCAAGCCGGAAATCTGAACCGCCTCGCTTCCTCTCGTCGATCCGGCGTCGGCGCCGCCGCAAAGGAACGCCGGCGCCCGCTTGCCGTCCTGTGGCGCAGTGCGGGGACCACGTTCGCGATCGGGGGCTTTTCTCCGGGACCGGCATGCAAAAAGGCCCCCGACGGGGGCCTTGAACTTGGCTGGGGGACCAGGATTCGAACCTGGGCTGGCGGAGTCAGAGTCCGCAGTCCTACCGCTAGACGATCCCCCAGTTGAGCGAGGCTTGCCGCCTCAGCGTTTCGAATACTGAGGCCGCTTTCGCGCTTTGTGCAGGCCGATTTTCTTGCGCTCCACCGAACGCGCGTCACGCGTCACGAATCCGGCTTTGCGCAAGGTCCCGCGCAGGCTTTCATCGTACTTGATCAGCGCCCGGGTGATCCCGTGGCGTATCGCGCCGGCCTGTCCGCTGTTGCCGCCGCCGTGAACCGTCACGTCCACGTCGAGCCTGTCGAGCATCTCGACTCTCTCCAGAGGCTGGCGCACGACCATGCGGGCGGTCTCGCGCCCGAAAAACACGTCCAGCGGGCGCCGATTGATGACAATGTTGCCCGAGCCCGGGCGAATATAAACGCGCGCTGCCGAGGTCTTTCGTCGTCCGGTGCTGTAACTCACGTCTTGTGCCATGGCGGTATCGATTCAATTCCTTAAACAATAGCTGTTGTCGTTCATTAACGGGTCGGGCCTCAGATCGACAATGATTTCGGCTGCTGCGACGCATGGCTGTGCTCGGAGCCGCCGTAGACCCGAAGCTTCCTCAACATTGCGCGTCCCAGGGGCCCCTTGGGCAACATGCCCTTTACCGCGATTTCTATCACCCGCTCGGGGCGTTCGGCAATCATGCGTTCGAACGACGTCGCCTTGACGCCGCCGGGGTAGCCGCTGTGGCGATAGTAGATCTTTTGCGTGCGCTTCTGGCCGGTGAGCCCGACCTTGGCCGCGTTGACCACGACGATATAGTCGCCGGTGTCGACGTGGGGCGTGAACTCCGGCTTGTGCTTGCCGCGCAGGCGGCGGGCGATCTCGCTCGCAAGTCTGCCCAGAGGCTTGTCCGTCGCATCGACGACGTACCAGTCGCGCTCTACGCTTTCATTTCTGGCGCTGAAGGTGGTCATGGGTTTGCGCTGGCTCCGGGCGAAAAGGGCCTCGAAAAAAGGCAGGAATCGTACCCGTGGGGTGTCACAGTGTCAATTTGAGCGGCCCCGAAGGGCCTCTCACGTCAACGTCAGGCGTCCAGCCGGCGTTTCAACAGCTTCACCGCCACGCCCAGGGCCACCGTGCCGTAAGCGCCCAGCAGCGCCAGGTGCAGCAGCACGTTCTCCGGAGTGGCGCCGGTAATCAGCGGCCGCGCGAGGGCCACCGAATGGGTAAGCGGCAGCGCCCAGGCCAGGGCTTGAATCTCCGCCGGCATCTGGCTGATGGGGAAAAACACCCCGCAGATGAGCAGCATGGGGGTGACGCCCAGGGTGGAGTAATAGAGGAAGAAATCGTAGGAGCGAGCCAGCGCGGTGATGACCATGGCCAGGGCAGCGAAGCAAAATCCAGAAAGCAGCGCCACCGGAACGGCGAGCACGGCGAGGGCGCCGTTGACGGCACCCAGTGCCCAGGCCACCAGTAAGATGGCGGTAGCGCTGAACAGGCTCTTGGTTGCGGCCCAGAACACCTCTCCCAGGACCACGTCGATGACGTCCAGCGGCGTGGTGACAATGGCCTCCCAGGTTTTTTGTACCGCCATGCGGCTGTAGGCCGAATAGGTCGCCTCGAAGGAGGCCGTCATCATGGCGCTGGAGCAAAAGATCCCCGAGGCGAGAAAATACATGTAGGGCATGTCGCCGATACGGCCCACCAGGGCTCCGAGCCCGTAGCCGAGCGCGAGCAGGTAAAGCAGCGGTTCGCCGAAGTTGCCGATGAGCGACGGCACCGCGAGCTTGCTCCAGACGCGCAGGTTTCGCCGCCACACCGGAAGCCAGCGGGCCGCGCGGCGGGGAATACTTCGATCGCCGGCGCTGGATTCAGCCATCGCGGAGCTCCCGGCCCGTGAGCTTGAGAAAGACGTCCTCGAGGTTGGCCGGGCGGTGCAGAAAGCTGAGCTGCCCGTGGCCGGACAGCGCCTCGAGCAGGGGTCGCTCGTCCTCGAGGTAGTAAAGAACGCCGTCGCCGGCGTGTTCGTGCCGCGGCGCCAGTCGGGACGCCGTTTCCTCGTGCCAGCGCTGAAGCCCCTCGCCGTGGACCTCGATCACATGAGGCTCGATGTGCCGGCGGACCAGGGCGCGGGGATGCCCGGCGTCCAGCAGGCGGCCGTGGTCCATGACGGTCACCCGGTCGCAGAGGCGTTCGGCCTCTTCCATGTAGTGGGTGGTGAGGATCTGGGTGATCCCCTCGGACCTGAGGCTTCTGAGGCGCTGCCAGATGAGCTGTCTCGCCTGGGGATCGAGTCCGGTCGTGGGCTCGTCCAGGACCAGCAGCTCCGGCGCGTTGACCAGCGCGCGGATCAGAGACAGGCGCCGAAGCATTCCGCCGGAGAGCGTCGCCAGGTAAGCGTCGGCCTTCTGGCTCAACGCCGCAAACTCCAACAGGTCGCGGATGCGTTCCTTCAGTCTCGCAGGGTCGATGCCGAAGTAGCCGGCATAGGTGCGCAGGTTCTCGTTTACGGTGAAATCGGGATCGAGGTTGTCCAGCTGGGGCACCACGCCGATGCGGGCTCTCATGGCCGATGCCTGCCGCGGAATGGGGTGGCCGAGCACCACGATGTCCCCCGATGTCGGCGGGGTCCTGCCCACGAGCATGCGCAGGAAAGTGGTCTTGCCGGCGCCGTTGGGACCGAGCAGTCCCCAGCACTCGCCGCGGTCGATGCTGACGTCGACGCAATCCACCACGGGGGCGCCGGCGTAGACCTTGGTCAGGGAGTGAGTGGTGACGACGGGTGCGTTCAAGATCGCCCGTCCTGCTCTCGATCGCGGGCGGAAGAGGCGGCGCATCGTTGTCGTCGCCGGCCGGATCGGCGCTCATATCGAGCTCCGGTCAAGCTAGAATGGAGTTTTCTCGTCATCAGGATTCGATTCATGCTCTCACGTCGCTACAGCACCGCGGACCGCATGATAATCAATCTGGATCGCGCCGTTCGCAGCATCCAAGGACTGGCTTCCGGCAGTGGCCGACCGAGTCCGGCGCGAACGCAAAGCGCCGAGGAGATGACCTCGAGAGACCGGCGCACGTCCGCCGCCCTGATGCGCGTCAACCATGCCGGCGAGGTGGCCGCCCAGGCCCTCTATCACGGCCAGGCCCTCACCGCCCGGGATCCGGAGCTGCGCCGCGCCATGGCGCAGTCCGCAAGGGAAGAGGACGATCACCTGCGCTGGTGCCGGCAACGGCTCGACGAGCTGGGGGGCCGGACCAGCTTTCTCGATCCCTTCTGGTACGCGGGCGCGCTGACTTTCGGCGCCGCGGCGGGTCTGGCCGGCGACCGCGTGAACCTCGGCTTTCTGGCCGAAACCGAGCACCAGGTGGTGGCGCACCTGGAGGATCATCTTTGCAGACTTCCCGAGTCCGACGTCCGCAGCCGGGCCGTGCTCGAGCAGATGCGGGAAGATGAAGCGGCGCACGCGCGCAGCGCCGAAGATCGCGGCGCCGTCGAGCTGCCGCCGCTGGTGAAACGGGCCATGCGCTTTGCCTCCCGGGTAATGACGGGCACCGCTTACTACGTCTGACGGCGCGCCCGCGACTCGCCGACCGTGGATGCCGACGATCGCCAACATCTGGTGTCGCTGGTGCGAACCCAGCGCTGGGCTTCGCTCGCCACCGTCGGCGAAGACGGCATGCCGCTGGCGTCCAGCGTGGCCTTTGCGCTTGCCCCCGGAGGCCGCGGATTTCTGCTGCACTTGAGTCGCCTCGCCGGGCACACGCGAAACCTGCTCCAGCGCCCGGACGCATCGCTGGTCATCGGCGAGCCGGATCCCGGCGAAGGCGATCCGCAGGCCCTGGCCCGATTCAGCGTGCAGGGACGGGTAGAACGATTACAGCCCGATTCGCCGGCTTTCTCCGAGGCGCGCACAGCCTACATCGCCCGACTGCCGGATTCGGAGCAACGCTTCGGCTTCTCGGATTTCGAGCTGTTCCTGCTGGCGCCCGCCCGGGGGCACTTCGTGGGCGGCTTTGCGCGCGCCTTTCAACTGGACACGAAGGCGGTGGCGTCGGTGCTGAGGGAGTGTCTCGTCGCCTGAGCGGCCTCGAGGATCACGCCGGGCGCGAGAGGCGGTCGAGAATGAGGCCGAAAAAGCCCCGCGAGTCGGGGTCCGCTGGCGCGGCTTCGTAGCCCCAGCCCAGATGCGCGCCGCAACCGCTGCACACCGCAACGCGCCAGGCATAGCCCTGAAACCAGGTCCACGCTTGCGTCGCTTCCCCCCACGGTTTGCAGCCCGGCGCGCTGCGAAAGCAGCCGATATCGAAAGTGAACCCGTGGGGATTGGTAAACGTATGCGCGTGGGTGCCGTTCATTTCCACGCGTTCGCGAATCGAAGTGATGCGCTCACCGCAGGAGGCGCAGATCAGCGGACTGCGGTCTTCGGTTTTTTCGGTCTTGTCTTCGAGCAGTGACTCCACCTCTCGCTCTGCGAGCGCGT
>DATIPL010000653.1:0-3261 GCA_035471965.1 Gammaproteobacteria bacterium | reverse complement strand
TTTTCCAGGCTGAAGCTGCCCTCGATCAAGTTGTAAGCCACGCCTTCCTCGAATAAATCAGCGAAATCCATGACCAGGCGCTGAGGAAGCGTGGTGACGGAAAGCAGGCCGAATATACGTTCAGTGACGCCGCGCTTCACGCCCAGCAACCTGCCTTCCGTGGAACGGATGTGCAGTGCACCGTTGAGCTTGCGCAAATCGAATTCCATCGGTGAGGCCGGCCACTTCGCGTTGAGAAAGACATCGGTCGACCCGCCGCTGACGCTGGATCCACCGAATCCCATGGCCTCCAGAAATGCGCCGAGTGCCTGGCTGTGAACGCTTATCGAGAACTCTGACCGATCGGCCCCATCCTCCTGGTGCCAGTAGCCGTTGGCCCGCGCTTCGAACTCGGACGAGGCGACAGATATATCGCCGAAATTCAGCCCCGCCGCCGTCGGCGTCGCCGACAGCCTGACCACACCGAGGTTTCGACCATTGAAAATAAAGCGTTCGCCCATCAGCCGGATGGCCGGAAACTCCCGCGGATCGGAAACCTGGGTGCCGTTTCCCCCCGGGGAGGACCGGTAGTCGATTTGTTCGAAGGAGGCGAGGAGTGTGCTTTCCCCGGCGGCGTCGAGCAGGCGCACGGTGCCTTTGAGTCCGGGGCCGTCAAAGCGGGTGTTCCAAGACCCGTCTTCGTTTCGCTTTGCCTGGATTCTGACCTGCTCGAAGCTCGAGCCGAGCAGTATCAGCCGGCCTATATCGAGGTCGACCTGCCTGAGGCGGTTATGCGGCGGCGGGTCCACGCCCGCGGGTGCGAATGCGGTCTCCCACGCCTGCACCCACTCGCCGGCGGGCAGCTTGGATAGGGTCCCCTGAACATGGATGCCTTCAGCCTCCGGCAGACTGACTTCTACGCCGCCTAATTTCACCGCGCCCCGGAGGATCCGCTGCTGTCCATTCCTCCCCTCGAGTTCGAGCGCCGCGCGGGCGTCATCCCCGTATTGCAGGCGGACTTCCCTGCGGTCCTTGTCGTCTGCCCGAATCGAGATCGCGAGCCTGCGAGCGCTGGCGGCGTCTTTGCCCATGGGGTAGGGAAGGTCTACGGTAAGGCCCTCGAGACTCGATTCCAGCCGCACGGCGGGCCTTCGTTTCCCGCCCCCATCGGCCGCCGGCACATCGACTGTTGCAAGCCACTCGGCTTCACCGTCCAGGCGATCGAGCCACAACGCCGGCCCGGCGAGTAGACCGCTGTTCGAAAGATGCTTTGCGACGAATCGACTGTCCGCGCGTCCGGAGATACGAACCCGGGTGTCATGGGGCGCCTTGGGTCCGGTGGCCAGGTCCAGCTTGACCGGCTGCCCCAGGTAAAAGGCGTCCACCGAGTCTGCCCGGGCGCCCCGCCGGTCGAAGTGCAGCATTCCGCGGACGCGTTCGAGGCCTGATTCGAGCTGGGGAAGACTGATCGAGTTCCCGTTCAACGCCACCCGTCCGTCAACCCGGATATTGGATTTGTCCACTGGAATGTCCGCGTCCAGATCCAATTGGATTTTGCCCTCGGCAACGATGTCGCGCGTATTCTCGGGGAATCGATTCTTGAGCGGACTTTGGCGGAGAAACTCGAGCCCCTCGGCGGCATCGCCTGTGGCGGAGCCGCGGATCTGGACCACGGGGATCCCCCGACCGATATCTTCGATGGTGATCGAGCCCCTGTCGATGCTGGCGTCGAGGATCCGACCGCCACCCAGCGTCGCCTCCAGACGACGACTTTTTAAATTGATCTCACCCCTCAGATCGGAGAGACCTGGCCAGCCGCGGCCGTAATCGAGCTCGCCATCTTCGATGGCAAACTGAGCTTCGAGTACACCGTCCTCCTTATCGAAGGGAAAATCATCCACGCGCCCGTGCAGCAGGAGTTTGCCTCCGGCAAGGCGCCCGCCCCGGACGGCTCGGCGCAGCCATTCGGTGAGTTTCGGCTTCAGAATACCCGCGGGAATATATCGTCTCAGCTCGCCCACATCGTCACTGCTCATGCGGGTGACGAGGTTGAGCAGCGGCCCCGAAGGGTCACCGTCGAGGCGGGCGAAGCCTGAGACCCGCGCCTCGAGGCCGGTAGCGGCGACGCCGACATCGTAGACGTCGAGGCGAACACCGTCCGACAGTTGCCGCCACGCCACGCGTCCCCCCTGGGTTTCAACCAGGAATCGACCTTCGAACACGCCGGAAAGCGCAACGTCCAGGGTGCCGCGGTTCATGCTGATCACACCCGCGTCGCCGTCGATTTCGATTTTTCCGGAGTAGCCCGAAAGTCCGGGAAACGCCGGACCCACGAAGGCGGAGAGCTGGTCGAACTCGGCGGCGAGTCTGAAGGGCTCGGCGATGCCCGCGCCGAGTCCGATGGAAAAGTGCAGATTGCTCAAGTCCGCGTTCGGTCGATAGGTTTCCATGGCGGCGTTTGCGAAATCAATCGACCTCAGCCTGGACTGAAGCAGACTTGCGACATCCGCGAGTCGTGCATGCTCGAATCGTCCCACCAGTCGGGGTCGACCGTTATCAGCGTCGGTGAGGTAGTTGAGCGCCCCTCGACTGGTCCGCCAGCGCCCCTCGGAGGTATGGATGTCACGCAGCAACAAATCGGCGCTCCAGCCATGCTCCAGCCGGCCGATCTGCACCTCTGCGGTTCCGCCGTGCACCCGCAGGCCGCCGAGGGTGTCGCTCAACGTCAGGCCGTCGGCTCGAATCTTCACTCGCGCTCCCTGCATGTCCCCGTGCTTCCAGCGGGTCCAGACGCTGAGGTCGGATTTGCCGCCGGACACCCAGTTGCCGGCGGATTCGAACAGCGGTGCGAGCCGGGCGACGCGGATGCCGTTGGCGCTGAACACCGTGCGTCCCGACCAGGCTGAAGTGCTCAGATCGCCGGAGGCGTCCAGGGCAAACTGAATCCGCTCCTGCGAAATCCCCGGGAGCCTGAAGGTGCCGCTCAGGCGGTGATTCTCTCCGCGATTGGACAGCTGCACGCGGGCGCTGGTGAGCAGTATCGGCGTGCTGCCACGACGTGCATCCACCCAGTGGACGGTCGTGGCGTCGAAGACGAGATGACCTTCCTTCAGCATCCAGCGGGCAAGATCACCGGGCATTCGTTTGCCCGCCGCCCCCTCCGATGGCTGCATACCGGCGACGCGGATACTGCCGTCCCGGGAGCGTATGACCGTCAGCGACGCCCCCACGATGGTTACGGCGTGGGCCAGCAGTCGGCGGCTCTTCAGCGATTCCAGCGGA
>DATIPL010000652.1:0-6232 GCA_035471965.1 Gammaproteobacteria bacterium | reverse complement strand
GACCTGGATCCGAGGCTCCGGCGCGATTGCTTCGTCGGTCAGGCTTTTGCCGAGGTCGGGCGCGGGCGAAGCCTCGGGCTCGGGCAGCGCCGCAACCTGCACGGGAACGATCGGGACTGGCGCCATCCGCGGGCCGAGCATCGGCGCCGGCGTGCGTGCTTCGGCGACTTGGAGCGCCTCCGGCACGGGCCGATCGACCGCTTTACTCTCGGGCGCCTTCCGCGGTGCGCCGAGGGCAACCCGCTCGACCGGTTCGCGCGGCACGGCCGCAAGCTGAACCGGCTCGGGCGTCTCAGGTTCGGACGTTCGAGAGACGCGGGCCGCCGAGTCGACCGGTGGCACGGCGGGTTCTTCCGCGCGTGCTGAGCGCTCGGCCGCGGCGTTGTCGCGGATCGGCGCGTCCAGCGCCTTCGGCAGCACCGTCTCCGGCGTCTTGTAGTTGGCGAGTTCAGGCGCCACGCCCGCGTCCTCGGCCTCTTCGGTCATGGCGTACTGCGGCTCGGTGATCAGGGTCTGGATCTGCGGCGCGGTGCGCTCGATCCAAGGCCGGTTGGGACCGCGAGTCGCCGGCGAGGCCGCGGCGACGGACTCCGGCTCCCGGCTTGAGGACCGGTTGGGGCCGCGCGTCGGCGGCGCAGCCGCGGACGAGTGCTGCTCCCGGCTCTCGGCGCTTGCCGGCGCCTGCGCGGTATCGGCCGAGGTGTCGGGGGCCGCGGCCGCGCGCGAGCGCTCGAGGTCGGCGTCCTGGAGCGCGACCTCGGCGACCTTCCGGTTCGCCAGGACAACCGGATCGTCCTGGGCGGCGGCGTGGGCGTCGCGCAGATAGGCGACCGCCAGGTCGTAGCGCTTCTGCAGCAGGTAGGAATAGCCAATGTTGTTGAGCGTCTGGGTGTCCTTCGGCGCGAGCGCCAGGGCCCGGCCGTAGTAGCGTGCCGAGAGGTCGAAGCGGCCGAGCTTGTCGTAGCTCGCGGCCAGGGCGTTGAGCGACTCGACCGAACCGGGATCGGTATCCACGGCGGCCTTGAAGCTCTTGACCGCGAGGCCGTACTGGCCGGCGGCGTACTGCGCCTTGCCGACCTGATAGGGATCGGCGAAGTGGCGCGATGTCCACTCGTTGCCGTAATCGGGCGTCAGGCCGGAACAGCCGGCCAGCACGACCGGCGTGATGAGCGTCGCGAGTCGCAGCATCGTCCGGGTCGTCATGATCTTCGCCTCCCTATTGTAGTTGCGCTTCGTGTCTAGCGTTTGTGGTACTCTCATTTTCTAGCCCAGCCCCGGCATGATAATTCGGATGATGCGAATCATTCCAGGCAGCAGCACAACAGCGACCATCGCTGGTAGAACGCACGTGACCAACGGGATCACCAGTTTGACCGGGAGCTTGTGTGCCTTTTCCTCGGCTCTCAGCATGCGGTTAGTCCGCATCTCCGCGGCGTGAACTCGCAGAGTCTGGGCAACGCTCGTGCCGAGCTGGTCCGATTGGATCAACAGGGTCACGAAGGACTTAACTTCGCGCAGCCCGACCCGCCGGGCGAAGTTCCGCAGAGCGTCTTCGCGGCTCTTCCCGGCTCGCAACTCAAGAGAGACAAGACCCAGTTCCTGAGCAAGCAAGGGATGGGCATGTGCAATTTGGGTGCCGACCCGAGTGAAGGCGGCGTCAAGACCAAGGCCGGCCTCGACACAGACCACCATCATATCAAGTGCATCCGGAAAGGCCTCAGATATCTTGGCCTGACGCCGATCGATCCGCGACGAAATCCAGATGCCGGGCAGATAGAGACCGGCCAAGCCGAAACCGAAAGTGACGATGATGGTCTTTTTGACCGACATGTCGGACCCGAGGCTCGGTAACAACATCAGGAACAAAGCGGGTGCACCGATCGCCAAGATGGTTCGTATTAGAAAGAAATTGCGGACGGCGTTCGGTCCGACAAACCCCGCCTGCAGCATTCGCTGGCGAACATTGCCCTCGGCACCCTCTTTCTGATCAACGAAATACTTTTCAAGCGGCTTTAGGAGGTCGTCCCACTTGCTTTCGCGATCCTGAACCGCTCGTAGCTGCGGTACAGCGCCGTTGCGTTGCTCGCGCGCGCTCGGCTGCGGTGCAGCTCCCGCGAGGCGGCGTCGCACCGGGTCGCGTCCGAACAGACTCGCGATCCCCACGACCGCCAAAAATACAGCAACAAAGACTAGCATAAGCGCCAAAGTCGCAGGCCCTCCGGGCAAAGCCTGCATCAGGAGATCAAGCTGTTTCAGAATTGCCTCCATCATGACCTCCTGGCTCTACACTCGGAAATTGACCAGCTTATACATGATATAGATACCAATCAGTTCGAGCACGAAGGCAACCCCAAGGAGCGGCAGGAATAGTGGATCATCGATCACGTTCAGATAAACCTCCGGCTTGCCAGTGAAAACCCAACCACCGAACAAGAATGGCATAACCGCCAGGATTTTGGCAGAGAGGCGACCCTCGGCGGAGAGCGCACGGATTTTCTTGAACATCGTGAAGCGGGCGCGGATCACGGTTGAGAGCCCGTGCAGCACTTCGGCCAAGTTGCCGCCGGTCTCATGCTGGATGTTGATCGAGACTACCACGTATTGGAAATCCTCGACGTCAACCCGCTCGCCCAGATTGCCCAGCGCGTCACGCATGTCCAAGCCATATGTCATCTCGTCGATAGCGATGCCAAATTCCGAACCGATTGGATCTGGCATCTCCTTGGTCACCAAGGCCATGGCAGCACTGACCGGATGTCCCGCATGCAGACTACGAACCATAACGTCCAACGCGTCTGGGAGCTGCTCAGCGAAAAGACTCATGCGCCTCGTCCTCATATACTGGAGATAGAGAATTGGCGCACCGATTCCGATTCCGATCGACAGCGCGATCAGTGGCAGCGACAGAACCGGATTGTTGAGGATCAACGTACCTCGGGTCATCGTGAGAATTACGAGTAACGTCACCACCGAAACCGCCGCCATAAGCAGGAAAATCCGGGAGGTGGATACGGTCAACCCGGCCCGCTGGATCAGCTTGTCAAGCTTAGCCGCATAGCCGCCGAAGATGCCAAATTTGGAGGTATCCTCGCGCGGCTTGCGGCGTAGCGTTTCAAAGATTTCGCGGTTCGACGCGCCGGCGGCCAGCATCTGCATCCGCCGGTTGGCCGCGTCGCGACCTGCCCGGTTGTCTGCTATAAGATAGTAAATGCCCTCGATCAGCAGCAGCGATGCAAGAAAGATCGCACCATAGAGAAGATAGATCGAATCGAATGCCATCACCTTACCTCACCCGAGCGGACGGTTTGGTTCGAATAGGTCGGGAGAGACGTCGATCCCACGGGTCTCAAATTCGTTCATGAATTTGGGTCGGATGCCGGTGGCCACGAAATCGCCGTGGATCGTGCCGTCTGGGTCAGTCGAGCGTCGCCGGAAGCGGAAGATCTCGTGCATTGTCACCACGTCGCCCTCCATGCCGGTGATCTCGTTTAGGCTAATCAAACGCCGCCTGCCATCGCTCATACGTTCGAGTTGAATGACCACATGAAGCGCCGAGGCGATCTGTCCGCGCATGCTCCGAGTCGGCAGGTCGAAGCCGGCCATGCCGATCATTTGCTCGAGACGCGATAGCGCGTCGCGGCAGGAGTTGGCATGGATCGTGGTCATCGAGCCTTCGTGGCCCGTGTTCATCGCCTGAAGCATGTCGAACGCCTCGCTGCCGCGCACCTCGCCGACGATGATCCGGTCCGGTCGCATGCGCAGGGCGTTCTTGACCAGCTCGCGTTGGGTGACTTCGCCCTTACCTTCGATGTTGGCCGGTCGGGTCTCCATCCGCGCCACGTGGATCTGCTGGAGTTGAAGCTCGGCTGCGTCCTCGATGGTCACGATCCGCTCGCGTCCGTCGATGAAGGCCGACATGGCGTTAAGCAGGGTCGTCTTGCCGCTGCCGGTGCCGCCGGAGATCAGCACGTTGCGCCGGCATTTGACGATGCCCTGAAGAAGTTCCGAGAACTCGGGTGGCAGGGTGCCGATCTCGACCAACTTGGCCATATCGATCGGAATCTTGGCGAACTTGCGGATCGAGAGCAGCGGGCCGTCGACCGCGAGCGGCGGAACGATCGCGTTGACACGTGAGCCATCAGCCAAGCGAGCGTCGACCATAGGCTGGGATTCGTCGACACGACGTCCGACTGCCGAAACAATCTTGTCAATGATCCGCAGCAAGTGCCGCGTGTCCTTGAATTGGACCGGAGTCAGTTCAAGGCGGCCGCTGCGCTCGACGAAGACTTGGGAATGGGTATTGACTAGTATGTCGGTAACGGTGCTGTCCTTGAGCAATGGTTCAAGCGGCCCGAGGCCGAGCAGCTCGTCCAGGATATCGTCAACCAGTTGTGTCCGCTCGGTCAGATTGAGCGGCTTGTTCTCCTCGACCAGAAGTTCGCGTACGATCTCACCGATCTCGCGCCGGAAATCCTCGGCCGGCATCTTGTCGATGACAGCGAGGTTGATCATGTCCAGCAGGCGCTGGTGGAGCGACATCTTCAGCTCGGTATAACGCGAGGAGATGCTGCGATTGACCTGATACGGCCGAACATCGACTTCGGCCACTTCGGCCCTGACCGCACCGTTGGTCTGCGGCTTGACGGCAACCGCCTGAGTCTCGCCTTTCCTGGCTTGATTCTGAGCCCGTAAAAACATGTTCTAATTCTCCCGTGGATGCTACCTGCGCAATCCCGAAGAAAGCCGCGGTTCACGAACGCTCTCTTCGCTTAAGATGCTCCGTACCACAGCCTCCATCATGGCATGAACTCCCTGTTCGACCTTCGATTTTCTCTTGATTTCGCCCAGCGGCACGCCCTGATTGAGCGCCTCACTGACTATCTTGTAATCGTTGGCGACGAAGTAATCGAAAGGCCGCCCGAGTGCCTTTTCCGCCTCCTTAAGATGCACCGACCTGCCCCAGCCTTTCTCGAAACGGTTAAGCGCCACCTTGACCGGCAGCTCGGCCAAGCCGTGCGCCTGCATTGTATCGAGTTGGCGTCGCGCTTGGCGCACCCCAGCGACCGTCAACTGGGTCACCAGGATCACCAGATCTGACAGCTCGAGCGCCCGGTAGGACCAGGGTGTCCAGGCCTCTGGCAGATCGACGATAACAAAATCGTACTCTGCACAGACAATCCTGATGAGGTCTGTCACGAACTCCGGTGAGATTGCCTCAAGACCGATCATGTCGCGCGGCGCTGCAAGGAGGTCGAGACCGCAGGCATGGTGTAGCATGACGCTGCGCAGCAGCTCTTTGTCGAGTCGGTCCGCCTGCTCTAGCAAATCGGCCAAGTTGACCCGATTGTCGAGATCGAGATAGAGAGCAGCGGCGCCGAACTGAACGTTAAAATCGATCAGGCAGACAAGCCGCTCCTGTCCCTTTCCGCGCTCGGCCAGCTTAAGCGTAGACTGCACCGCCAGGGTGCTCGCGCCGACACCGCCGCCGGACTTGAGAAAAGAGATTACCTTGCCTTCACGGCCACCTGGGGCCTCAGCCGTCTGACGCATCTCAGCGGCGTGATTCAACGCGCTCAGAAGGTCGTTGCGGGTGATCGGTTGAGGCAGAAAATCGACAATACCCATCCGCATCAACTGGCGGATATCTTGTAGCGTCACATTTTGTGCCGTCACCACGACAGGGATGCCAGGGAAATGGGTGTCTAATATACGCTTAAGGTGCTCAACTTCGTCATCATTCTGCGGATCGACATCGAGGACGAGCACATCCGGGTCCTGCACGATCTCGACCCCGGCCTTAATATCCTCGAGTTGGCCAACCCGGATGTTGATCTTGGTGCCATTAATGTCAGTGCAGGCCTCGCTCAAGGCATCACTGGCCTCGTTTGAGCGCAACACCGCAACAACGTTCATGCTATGGCTGAGGCGCATTTCGTGGCGTCCTACACAGTTTACGACCACCTACTCGTTGCATCATTCGCGCTTAACCGTCTCATCAAATCGTTAAAAATTATATTGTCTGATTATCCTCTGCGGTCATAGTCGCATCGAACCTGGGCATTGATATATCGACGATCCCGACCAAGCCAGGCGTGATGAACTCGAACTTCATATCGCGTAGCCACACCGTGACCGTCGGTTGAATCTCCGGACCAAAGCTGTCGGGCGTCCCCGCGATTCCCAGGCCGACATGTCTGTACTCTATGACAACATTTGCCGCCTCGATCCGGTC
>DATIPL010000651.1:0-5542 GCA_035471965.1 Gammaproteobacteria bacterium | reverse complement strand
TCAAGAGATTCTACTGTGGTAGGCTCTACGGTGGCGAGGAAAGATTCGCCCTGGGCGCAGCCGATTCGAGCTTTGCGGTTTGCTCGCTGCCATTGCTATCCGATCGTAGCCGAAACCAGACCTTCGCGGCCCAGCTATGGCCTACGGCACGCAGATGCCAATTTGCCGCATAACGTTGGAGTTAAGCCGCGTGCCCCAGGCACGTCGGCTTGAACGACGGGTCAGGCGGCAGCCTCTGACCGAACCGCACTCTGCCCCCAAAGTCAGACCGCAACCGTTACCCCATTGCGCTTGAGCACATCAAGTAGCTTTGGCACATCCGGTGGCCCAGGGGGAATCTCGTTGTCGACGGCCGTGAACATCTGAGCCGCCAGCGCGCCGGCCCCCGTAATCTCGAGCATCTGACCACCGCCACTTCCATAGCTGAAGGCATGCACGGTTCCTCGGGGAACATGAACGAGAGTACCAGCGCTGCAGGCGTAGGCGTTCCCATCACATAGGAAGTTAATCTCGCCTTTCAAGACGTAGAAGGCTTCGTCCCAATCGTGGCTATGTGGCGGAGGGCCTGTTCCTTCCTCGCCCTGCTGCAAGGTGATCCCGTAGCTTTGGGTTGCCGCGTTGGACGCTAAAACAGTCACCTGTGTCCCGACCACATTCAATGCGGGCCCATGCTGATCGGGTCTCATGACAAAGTGTTGAACGCTCATGATGTCTCCTACAGAAAATTGTGAGTATGCGCCTTGCCGCCTGACGATCAAGCTCCGCCGGCGCGAAACCGCGCAGCGGTTGCGCGGTCGGCTGGAGCGCCTTGTTACACTTCTTTGATACGAACATACAAGTGAACCACAGAACTTTCGCCACCGCACTGCCTCTCATCAACTTCGAGGTAGGATTGATCCCGAACCAGGTCCCCCAGCTTCCTGTAACCAAAATTGCGAGAGTCAAACGAAGGGTCGTTCTTGTTGACCAAACTTCCCACTGCACCCAGGGATGCCCAACCATCTTCCTGAGCAGACGATGAAATGGCCAACAGAAGTAGCTCCCGGAGCTTTGAGTTCGTCGCTTTCTGCGGTTTGCTCTTCTTCGCGGGCTCGCCGAGGATTTCCGTGAATACAAACTTGTCGCACGCTGCGACGAACGGCTGCGGGGTCTTCTTGTCCCCGAAACCATACACGGCGAGCCCGGCCTCACGAATTCTAGTGGCGAGACGGGTGAAGTCGCTGTCAGAAGATACGAGACAGAATCCGTCTACCTTTCCTCCGTGAAGTAGATCCATGGCGTCGATAATCAGCGCGGAATCCGTCGCGTTCTTGCCCCTTGTGTAGCTAAACTGCTGAATGGGTTGGACCGCATGGACATGGAGCACATTCTTCCAGCTGGCCAGGTGCGGTGTCGTCCAGTTCCCGTACGCGCGTTTTACGGTGGCCGTTCCGTACCTGGCAACCTCGCCGAGTATCTCCGCTATGACTGACGATTGCGCGTTGTCCGCGTCAACGAGCACAGCCAGGTTGGTCGTTTCAGGAGCAGCCATCAAGTCGTTCCTAGAAGCTCTAACGCTCGCCCTGACCGGCACTGCCCGGAAGCTCACCGCGCAGCGCCGCAATGCTTCCCGGTGTTCGGTCGAGGGCGTTGTTAGGTGCGCTCAAGCGGATTATCATGAATAATATTGACGTTCAGGAGGACTCATGGCCACGGAAACCCTGCGTAAGCTCCGTTCGGAAGTGCTGACGCTGCCCGAAGCGGAGCGCGCTGAATTGGCGCACGAACTTGTCAAGAGCCTGGATGCTCCCGCCGACGCCGATGTCGCTGATGCTTGGGACAAGGAGATTCTGCGCCGGCTTGCGGAGATTGATTCAGGTATCGCAAAGCTCATCGACCGAGACGAATTCCGGCGTCGGATGCAGGCACGGCTTAGCGGCCGGTAGTGCGCCGGATACGAATCCTTCGCGAAGCCGCTGAAGAAGCGATCGAAGCGGCAGCGTGGTACGAGGGCTAGCGCGCCGGGCTTGGCGTGGAGTTCTCCGCAGCCGTCGATGCTGTTCTTGACCTTCTCGAAGACGAGATCGTCCCGCTGACAAGCATGCCCGGCGCCGCAGGCTTGCGCGGCGCCAAAAGGCTCATTCTCAAGCGCTTTCCTTACGATGTCGTCGTCCGTGAGCTTGCCGACGAGGTTGTCGTAGTTGCCGTCGCTCATCACTCTCGACGTCCGGGATATTGGCGCGGTCGTCTGCGCACCTAACGTTGGCGCTCAGCCGCGCTTGACGGCGACCGACCGGAGCGGCAGCGAAGAGCGGGAGCGGTCAAGCGTCGGACTGCAGCGCATTGTATGCGGCAGCTGTGACTTAACTCCCGCGCCATTGCTTTCGTCGCAAGAATGGCCTTTGAAACCAGCGGACGGTTCATACACGCCTGCACCTACGGGACGCCCACGATGTACAGATAACGTCTGAGTTCGCCGCGCTCCCCGGCAGGGATATACTCCTCGTCTGCATCCTTCAACAAGGCAGCACAGATGAAATCGTTCCCCTCGGCGGCGAAGTCATTACGTAAGTTCTGCACTGCTTTTTTCATTCTTGGCCAAAAGGACAAAAAAGACTTCGTGTAATCGTAAACCTGGTAGTCCAGCTTCAAGTCGGAGAGCGCCGATGCTACCCACGTGGCGTCAGCATCGAGCTCTTCTGAAGCATCGCAATCTTCCAAACTCACAGCTATGAAGATACCTAGATGGCCGCCTGGCTTAATCAATTGAATGAATGATGCAAGCACTTGGCGTATGTCCGCGACCCAATAGATAGTATCCAGCGAGAACGCCGCGTGAAACGACTGCGGTGATAGCGTTAGCCCGTTCATGTCAGCCTGCAAGAAGGCTAGACGGTCACGTTTTCCCACGGTGCGTCTTTTTGCCGTTTCAATCGCCGATGCAGAGTAGTCGATGCCTGTGACCTTCGCACCCGTTTGATCTGCCGCGTATTCCGACAATCCGCCGGCCCCGCAGCCCAGATCCAAAACACGGTCACCGGACTTCAGGTCAAGATATCCAAGCAGATCGTTGAAAGCCTCCATATCGGTCTGACCTTCCTGACAGTGATCCTCACCGAATACCATCTCGCAAAGCCGAGAATGAGCTTGGCTGGCATGCGCCTTTGGGTAGAACTGCTGGTAGTAATACCAGAAGTGATCCGGTCGCTCGGCGTAATAAGCTTCAGCCGCCGGACGACCCATACCAGTTAGTCGGAAACCATGCTCGTCGCCCTCGATCAGCCGTTTGTCCAGCAGACTGCCGTACGCAAGAGACCATTCTTCGCGGAACATCCAGTAGCGCCGGCCACTCTTTTCAAGCGCCATTTTGTCCGACGGCTCCCCGTTCAGCTCGGCGTGACGAAGACTGGCAAGAACTTGAATTTCCGCTTCGTTGAGATTCGCGCTCATATCTCTGGCCTATCGTCACTACAGTACCATTTGCACATGTCAAGAATGGGTTGATTTCTTCGCAATACTCTACGACTTCGACCAAAACATGCTGCATAACGACAAAGCTCAGCCGCGGACAAACCGCGAAGCGGATTGGCCGTCGGCTACAGCGCCTTGTTGGGCGGCATAGGCGGCACTGGCCGTTACGAAGGCAGCTACGATCGGTGGAAGTACTCCGCGCAAAGCGGCCCGTTCGGGCTGAAAGAGCGTCAGAACGAAGAACGGATGACTATCAAGTTCCAATCCACGAACGTCACCCTCCGAGTCCCGGGCGGCAACCTGAAGCGGCCCTTCGACGAGTTGTGCCTGAAACTTTGGATTGAGACCGTAGCTACACCGGTATCCTTCCGTGCTCTGGTCCTTGCCATACGCAAAAGATAGGCGGGATCCGGCAGAGAATAGTACGGAGTCCGTTTTCTCTACTAAGGCGCACTGCAATGGAGCAATTACCAGCAAACTCGCGTCAGGTGCCGTCTCGGCGTGGTCGGCATCCCGCCATCCGAGCACGTTTCGCGCGTACTCGATAACTGCATGTTGGAATCCACCACATGTACCTAGAAACGGGCGAGCGTGCTCCCTCGCGTATCGAATTGCGCGAATCGCGCCTTCCATACTTCGGTACGGGCTTGCGGGCACACACCACAGTCCGTGGAATCTGAACAGTTTGTCTTCGGACTTAACAGCGTCAGTCGGAATCCATTCAACATCTAGCGGTGCACCCAGAGACTCAGAAGCCAGATCAAGCGCAATCGGAATCGCCCGGTGAGCCGGAACGCATTCGTCGAGATCGCCAATCAGTCCAATCTTGATCATAAATCCCCCTCCACTGGCGTGTTAGCCGCCCAACGCCCGCGTTGAGTGGTCGGGCACTGCGGGACAAAACGTGACGAGCGCGCATACTGTCCTTCGCGTGCTCGTCGCGCCAACCACTGCCATATCACGATCCGCTCCAACGCGTAGTTAGGCGTCAGGATAGATCTCACGGCAACCTCACTTCACTATATCGCATGTATTCGAGATTTCCCTCGGCAATGAGCAAACCCCTTGCAACGAGCTCTTTCACCCGCTCCGCGTAGAAAATGTCGGGCAGCCCGGACACTCTCAATGACGGATCCGACATGGTGAGCCCAACCAGCATCGCTACCTTCCTGTTGCTAGTACGCGCATGAGAAAGCAAAGCATGATCGATCCTTTGGACGAACTCCGGTGATAGGGACGCGGCAACTGCCGCCTGTTTTGGCGTCATGGGCGTGTCAGGTTCGATATCGTGGGAATCTGGCACAGCGGATTCGTGACGCCTAACTTTGAGTAGATCGCCATCTTCCGTGATCAATCACGGAAGATCTCCAGATAGTATCCACAGCGAGGCCGCGCCCCGCAGTCGTGAACCGGACCGCCTTGTCCCCCGGAGGCCAAGCCGTCTCAACGATTCGCGCTCGGCGCCCTTGCGTTTCCCTGATCGCAACGCAATCGCGGTCGTTGCGTGATAGGTCGATCGCTTCGGCCTATCGTGCGGGGTTGCGATTCAGCCTGCTGTGCGTATACTGTATAAAAAACCAGCATATCACATCCGGGAGCAGCCATGGACGGTCCCCGCGAGCGCTCGCCCTTTCTCGCCTCGGTACGCGAGGCTATCCGGGTGCGCCACTTCAGCCTCCGCACCGAGGAGGCCTATGTCGGCTGGATCCGCCGCTTCATCCTGTTCCAGGGCAAGCGCCACCCGCGTGAAATGGGCGATGCCGAGGTGCAGGCGTTTCTCAACCATCTCGCGGTGCGGCGCGGGGTCTCGGCGAGCACCCAGAGCCAGGCTCTGAACGCGCTCATCTTTCTCTACCGCCACGTCCTCGGCCGCCCGCTCGGAGAGATGGGAGAGCTGGTTCGGCCGAAGCGCCCGGCGCGGCTGCCGGTGGTGCTCCGCGTGGACGAGGTGGCGCGGATCCTGCGCGCGCTCGAGGGGCAGCACTGGCTGATCGGCTGCCTGCTCTACGGTTCCGGGCTGCGGCTGATGGAAGCGGTGCGACCGCGGGTGAAAGATCTGGATTTCGAACATCGCGCCGTCGTCGTCCGCGAC
>DATIPL010000650.1:0-1611 GCA_035471965.1 Gammaproteobacteria bacterium | reverse complement strand
GCGCAGCATTCTTGTCGTGATCTTCATGTTTGTCTCCTCCTCGCTCGTCGGTCTTTTTATGCCCGGCGCGTGATATCCAAGGGTGCACGGGCCCGAGGAAAGCCTATCACGATAATTCATGACTTCCAACATCTTTTGTGGTAATTCCAACATCGTGGTGTCATCATGTCAGCCCTCGGCGGAGGGACGTCCAATGAATTTCATTTTCATGCTCACACGCCACGATCAGACGATCGAGGACTGTCTTGAGGTCATGGAAGCAATTGAGCCGGTCGGCCTCGCCCACGTCGGCTTCAAGGACGTGGGCGTCGACGTGGGCACGCTGAAAAAACTCAATCAGCGTATCAAGAAACGCGGCGCCACCAGCTACATGGAGGTGGTGAGCACCAGCAAGGAGGCCTGCCTGCGCTCGGCGCGTGCTGCCGTGGAGATCGGTGTCGATCGGCTCCTCGGCGGCACGGACGTCAGCGAAGTTCTGAAGATACTCGACGGCACCGGCATAGGCTATTACCCCTTTCCCGGGATTCCGTCAGGCCATCCAACCCGGCTAGGCGGCAATCCGGGGCAGATCGCTGAGCATTGCCGTAACTTCCTCGAAGCAGGTTGCGCCGGCGTCGACCTGCTCGCCTACAGAGCGACCGAAGCGGATCCCATCGACCTGGTGCGCGCCGCCCGCGGGGCGCTTTCGAATGCCGAATTGATCGTCGCCGGCAGTGTCGATTCGCCGAGGCAGATCCGTGCGCTGGCGGAAGCTGGAGCGGATGCGTTCACCATCGGATCGGCGGTATTCGACGGGTCCTTCTCACCAAGCAAGGGAGCGATCACGTCCCAGCTTCGCGACGTGCTCGAAGCCTGTAAATGACCGACTTGGTCGTAAGTCGTCGAGTTCGGCACGAGCAATGACGAACGGGTCGTTGCTACTGGGCGAACCTTGATTGTCGGTGTTGACATTGGCACCCAGAGTCTCAAGGCGGTTGTAACGACCGAAGGCCTTGAACTGATCGGCGAGGCGTCAGTCGCATACGAGCCCAGCTATCCACGCCCCGGCGCGGCGGAGCAGGATACTGGGGTGTGGGAGCGCGCACTCGCCCCTGCCATCGGACGCGCTCTCGAGGCGGCCAGAGTGCGTTCCGATGGTATCCGCGCGATCGGCATCTGCGGCCAGCTGGATGGCTGTGTTGCGACGGATGCGTCAGGGCGGGCTATCGCGCCCTGCATCATCTGGATGGACCGGCGCGCGGAGCAGGAAATTACCGATGTGCCGGCGGAACTGGTACGCGCGCGCGGTGGTGTGGTTCTCGATGCCACCCATATGGCGGCAAAAATCCGCTGGCAGAAACGGCACCTGTCAGATTCCAGTTGTGCAGTTCGTTTTCATCAGCCGGTTTCTTACCTCGTTTCGCGCCTCACCGGAGAGCACGTTTTCGATCACGCGCTCGCGTCGACCACGATGCTGTACGATCTGAAGCGTTGCGCTCTGGATACGGAGCTTCTAGAGCTGTTCGGGATTCGTGCCGATGAGCTTCCCCGGATCGCCGAGGCGGCCGAAGCTGCGGGGAAACTGAACGCTGCCGGCGCGAGAATGACAGGCCTTCCCGCGGGCATCATCGT
>DATIPL010000649.1:0-2617 GCA_035471965.1 Gammaproteobacteria bacterium | reverse complement strand
GGTCACGAATGCGCTGGCCGACGCTGCGCGCGCCCATGGGGCAGAGATCCGCACCGGCGTCTGCGTCGACTCCGTGATCATCGAAGGCGATCGCGTGGGCGGCGTCGCCATCGGCGGAAACGAGACCGTCACGGCACCGCAGGTGTTTTCGAGTCTCGACGCGCTGAGCACGCTCAGGCTGGCTGGCGCCGAGCACTTTGATATCGAAGCCTGCCGCCGGGTCCGGAACATTCGCGCAAAAGGGACCACGGCCAAGATCAATATCGCCCTGTCGTCGGCTCCGAAGTTCGGGGGACTGGACGACGCGCATTTGCGGGCGCGCCTGTTGATCACGCCGTCCCTCAACTACATCGAGCGCGCGTTCAATCCCGCAAAGTACGGCGAACTGCCGTCCGAGCCCATGATCGAGGCGGTGATTCCGAGCCTGTCCGATCCCTCGCTTTGTGATAACGGCGCCCACGTGCTGTCCGCCGTCGTCCAGTACGCGCCTTACGATCTCAAAGACGGGTGGTCCGCCGCGACGCGGGAACAGCTGGCGACAAATTTCCTGGCTCAGCTCGGGCGATACGCGCCCGGCATCGGGGATCTCGTCACCGCCACCCAGGTGCTGTCACCGGCCGACATCGAGCGCGACACCGGCGCGCGAGGCGGGCACTGGCATCACGCCGAGATGGCGGTCGATCAGATGATGATGCTGAGGCCGACGAACGGCATGGGGCGTTACGCCAGTGGCGTTCCCGGTCTCTATTTCTGTGGCGCAGGCGCGCATCCGGGCGGCGACGTCACCGGGAATTCGGGACGCAACGCCGCCCTCCAGTCCATGCGCGATGGGGCAGCGCCATGACGGTACCGCGCGAAACGGCGGTTGCCGACTTCAGCGCACGGGGTGGAGCTTCGGCTGCGGTGCCCCGAGGGCTGATTGCGACGCCGTTCAGCCCGCGCTTGCGCGCGCTCAGCATTGCCGATCGCTGGAACCGATGGGCCGGGTATGCGGCGCCCGCGGTGCTGAATTCGGTCGAAGCGGAGTATTTCGCCATCCGTAACCAGGCGACGCTGTTCGATATATCGCCCATGTACAAGTATCGGGTGTCGGGGGCGGACGCCGCTCGCATGATGAATCGATTAGTGACGAGGGACGTGACCAGGATACGGCCGGGACGTGTCGGCTACACCGTCTGGTGCGATGAGGACGGAATGGTCATCGACGACGGCACCGTTTTCCGCCTCGGACCGAACGAGTTTCGAATCTGCTGCCAGGAGTCCCAGTACTCCTGGCTCCACGAAGCGGCATGGGACTTCCAGGTCGAGATTGGCGATGAGTCGGAGCGGCTCGCCGCTCTCGCGCTTCAGGGTCCCACCTCGTTTTCACTGCTGAAGACCGCGGGACTTGGCGCAAGCGCCGCACTCAAACCCTTCGACTCGGCAGAAATCGAGCCCGGTCTGCTGGTTTCGCGCACGGGCTTTACCGGCGACCTGGGTTACGAACTCTGGGTCGACCCGACTGAAGCCCTGAGCCTCTGGGATCGGTTGTGGGCGGCCGGCGCCGATTACGGCCTGCGCGCGATCGGATCCGATGCGCTCAATATCGCACGCATCGAGGCAGGATTCATCGCCACGGGGATCGACTTCAAGTCCATTCACCACGCGGTCCGTCCCACGCGCGGACGCACGCCCTTCGAACTCGGTCTGGGGCGGCTGGTGAACTTCGACAAGGGACACTTCAACGGGCGACGTGCGCTGTTGCAGCGGCGGAAATCCGGCAACCGTTACACTCTGGCTGCTCTCGATGTGGACGGGGCCAAACCCGCTTCCGGAGCGTTGATCTACTATCGCAATAGAAAAACCGCGGGACATGTCACTTCAGCGGTCTGGTCGCCGACAACGAAACGCAATATCGCTTTTGGAGAACTCAAGGCGCCGTACGGCGTAGATCGTAATGACCATCTTTCCGCGGAGATCTACGTCGACAAGGAAGGGAAGTGGGAAAGGCTCAGGACCCGCGTGCGCGTCGTCGAGCGCCCTTTTTTCAGAACCGCGCGCAGCCGCGCCACTCCGCCATTGCCGCACTGAAGCATCCGACGCAATCCGATTTGCAGCACGATCATTGCAATGTTGAACAAAGACTCTGCGTTCGTATCACCATCGACCAATCTGGATCCGGCCGAAGCTGTCCGGCATTGGGATAATCAGCATTTCCTGCATCCGTGGCAGTCGATGGGCACGACAGCGCCGGACCGGATCATCGCGGCGCGTGCCGAAGGCATCTATCTCTTCGACCCGGAAGGGCGACGCTACATCGACGGGCCGGGGGGCATGTGGAACGTGCAAATCGGATACGGCAACCGGGAGATGGCCGATGCCATCGCTGCGCAGGCGCGGGCGCTTGCCTATACCACACCCTGGGCCTTCGCCAACGAGCCGGCCGCGGTGCTGGCGCGAAAATTGAGTGAGCTTTCTCCGGGCGATCTCAACACCGTGTTCTTCACCACCGGGGGATCATCCGCAGTCGATACCGCGCTTCGCTTCGCGCACTTTTACAACAACCTGCGCGGGAAGCCTGAAAAGAAGCGTTTCATTGCGCGAGAAAAGGGATATCACGGGTCCACCTATCTCGCTG
>DATIPL010000648.1:0-4092 GCA_035471965.1 Gammaproteobacteria bacterium | reverse complement strand
GAATGCCCCGTATCCTGCGGCCGTATGCGCGCGTCACATAATCGGCCAGATGTTGCCGGATGTGGTGTTCGGCTGCCTGGAGCAGGCGGTTCCGGAACGGGTGCCTGCGGAGGGCGCGTCCTGTCTCTGGAATCTGACGTTTCGCGGGGAGAGCGGGCGCCAGAGCAATCAGAGTCGCGGCGACCTGTTCACCATCACCGCGGTTACCAACGGCGGTACCGGCGCGCGGCCGATAAAGGACGGGCTGTCGGGCACCGCCTATCCCAGCGGCGTGCGCGGCACCCCGGTGGAAATCAACGAGTCGGTGGCACCGCTCGTGTTTAGACGCAAGGAGCTGCGCACGGACTCCGGAGGCGCGGGCAAGCACCGCGGTGGTCTCGGACAGGTGCTGGAGATCGAGAGCGCCATCGGCGCCGATGTCGAGCTGCTGGCGGCATTCGATCGCATCGATCATCCGGCGCGCGGCCGTCGCGGCGGCGCTCCCGGAAGCCCCGGGTCGGTGTTCCTGGCGAGCGGCGAGAGGCTCCGGGGCAAGGGCACGCAGACGATCCCGGCCGGCGCAAGGCTGGTCATACACACGCCGGGTGGCGGGGGCCTGGGCGACCCCCGCGAGCGCGAGCGAGAAAAGCTGCGCGCCGACGTCGAATGCGGCCTCGTTTCCCCCGAGGCCGCGCGCGAGATGTATGGGTTTGATCCGAATGAGGCGTGAGGCAAGGTTCGTAGATGGCAGAGAGCAGTTGGTAGAAGGGGCGCGAATTTGAAACGTCGTGGCTTCCCATATTCCATCAACCTCTACCTACTTCTTATTCACCCACCCTCCGCCTCCGCGATCGCTCGTAATACATCGCCGATTTGATCGAGGCGCAGCAGCGAGTTATCCAGCTCCAGGAACTGCTGCTTGCGCGTCAGCGGTATTGGAAGCACTTCCGCCAGGCGGTATCCGAGCCAGGTGGGATCGTCGTAGCGTTTCGGTAAGTCGTGGTAGAGCGGTCCGGTGCGGTCGATCAGCGTGCGCACGAGCTCGGACATCGCCGCGTACTCCTGGGTGAGCGTTTCTTCGGGCTCGTTAGGCAGCATTTCGACCCGGCCAAGAACGAGCTGGTTCGACTGCACTCGGGTCGAGATCACCCGGAAGCGGCCTTCGCCCACGGCGTTGATTCCGAGAATGCCGTCGTCGAACTTCTGGAAGTCGATGATACGGGCCAGAGTTCCCACCTCGTACGGCGTGGCGGCGTCACCGGCTTCTTCGCCATCCCGGATAAGGCAGACGCCAAAGGGCCGCTCGCTGCGCATGCGTTCCGCGACCATGTCCAAGTAGCGCGGCTCGAAAATTCGGAGCGAAAGCGGGCCGCCGGGAAACAGCACCGTATTCAGGGGAAAGAGGGGAATCTCGCTGCGCACAGTCACGACCCGGTGCTCCCGACGGCTGCGCGCTTACTCAGCGCATCCAGAAGCAGGCGGTGAATTCCGCCGAAGCCGCTGTTGCTCATGACCAGGACATGATCGCCTGCGTCCGCCGCCGCGGCGACTTCGGTCACGATGTCGTCGATGTCGTCGCTGAGGCGGGCGTCGAGGCCGTCCACTGCATCGGCGAGACTCCATCGAGTATCCGGCGGCCTGAACAACCAGATCTTGTCGGCACCGAGAAGCGACGGTCCTAGGGTGTCCCGGTAAACGCCGAGACGCATGCTGTTGGATGCCGGATCGAGCACCGCGAGGATGCGGGCGTCACCCACCCGCGCGCGCAGGGCCTCGATGGTCGCCTGAATGGCGCTGGGATGGTGCGCGAAGTCGTCGTAAACGGTCACGTTGCCTGCAATTCCCCGGACTTCCAGCCTCCGTTTGACGTTACGGAAGGTTTCCAGGGCGCTGCAGGCGGCGTCCGCGGCAACGCCAATATGATGGGCCGCCGCGATCGAAGCCACCGCGTTTCGCACGTTGTGACGGCCTATGAGTTGCCAGCGTATCTCGCCCACGGTTGAACCGGCGTGCCGGACCTCGAAGCGTCCGCCGTCGGCGTCGACGAGAACGCCCCGCCAGTCCCCTGACTCCGTACCGAAGCGTTCCACCGGTGTCCAGCAGCCTTTGCTCAACACGTCGTCAATATTCGAATCCGGCGCCGCCGCAATGATGCGGCCCGACGCCGGCAGGGTACGCACCAGGTGGTGGAACTGACGCTTGATGTCGTCGAGGTCATCGAATATGTCGGCGTGATCGAATTCGACATTGTTGATGACCAGCGTACGCGGATGATAGTGGACGAACTTGGACCGCTTATCGAAAAAAGCGCTGTCGTATTCGTCCGCCTCGACCACAAAGGGTCCTCTGGCGTCGCCGCCGCTGCGGGCGGACACGCCGAAATTTTCGGGCACGCCGCCCACCAGGAAACCCGGCGACATGCCCGCGCAATCCATGATCCAGGCGAGCATGCTGGTGGTGGTGGTTTTGCCGTGGGTGCCGGCAACGGCCACGACGTGCCGGCCGCGAAGCACGTGCCGGTAGAGAAACGCCGGCCCGGACGTATACGGTATTTCGTGCTCGAGCAGATATTCAACGGAGGGATTCCCTCGCGTCAACGCATTTCCGACTACGACACAATCCGGTTCAGGCTCGAGCTGGTCGGCGCCGTAGCCTTGAGTGACCTCGATGCCTTGCTCCTCGAGCAGGTCGCTCATGGGCGGGTAGGCCTTTGCGTCCGAGCCGGTAACCCGGTGTCCCAAACTCCGAGCCAGAAGCGCAAGACCACCCATGAAGGTTCCGCAGATGCCAAGAAGGTGAACGTGCATGATATCTTCGGCTTTTACGGAATCGACCTGCCTAGCTTCCTGTCCAGAACAGGCTGCTGAAGACGGTGTAAGAGATCCCGTAAAAGGCGACCGAAACCAGAATCCCGAGGAAGTATGCTACCGACAGCGCGTGCCGCAAGATATGAGCGGACACGGCCAGGCTCCAGACAACGATACCGAACACCATGAGGGTCCCCACGGCATTCGCGGATCCGCTTTGCTGCGCGCCGGCGTGCCAGCTGAACAGCGGGATTGCGACCAGAGAGATGATGGCCCCGGTGCCGGTCATGGCGCTGAGCGTTTGCACGATACGCGCTGAAAAGCTGTGCAGATAGAGAACGGATGCCGTAAGAATCGAAACCAGCAGAGTATCGGTGAATCCGGCCAGCATCGCGTTCCATCCGTTCAGCACCACCGCGTTGAGAAGAATACTGGTGACCGTATGAGCCACCAGCATGAGTGCAAGCAGAAAAGTGGAATCAGGCAGATCCTGCGGAGCCCGCCTGAGGAAGCAGATCTCCACGAAGGGTCTGACGAGGGTCTGAATTTCGGATATCGTGCGGGAAGCCATGGATGAGATATGTGAATTCGTTGATTCGCATAATAGCGCGAAGGCGGGAAGCTTTCCGAGCAGGCGGGCTGGCTCGAACAAGAAAGGATCCGTCCCGGCGGCGTCGCTTCCTGCGTCAGGAAGAAGACAAATCGCCGCGGCGGCGCGTGATCCCGGCATGAGTCGGAATTCCGGTTGTCATGAGAATTGGGATTGACCTCGGTGGCACCAAGATCGAGGCCGCCGCGTTTGCCGACGACGGACGGGAGCTCGGGCGGCTGCGGGTTTCGACGCCGAGAGACGATTACCAGGCGACCCTCCGAGCCATAGCGGCTCTGGTAGCGGAAATCGAGTCGCAAACCGGTTCGAGGGCCCGCATCGGCGTCGGCGCGCCGGGGGCATTATCGCCGGCAAGCGGTTTGATCAAGAACGCCAATTCCACCTGCCTGATCGGGCATCGCCTGGACGCCGATCTGGAGCGGCTGCTGGCAAGACAGGTGAGAGTCAGCAACGACGCCAACTGCTTTGCGCTGTCCGAGGCCGTGGATGGGGCAGGGGCAGGCGCCGGCGTGGTGTTCGGCGTCATAGTGGGAACCGGCGTGGGTGGAGGCATCGTCGTCGATGGCCATCCGCTTCTGGGCCGTAACCACATCGCCGGAGAATGGGGCCACAATCCGCTTCCCTGGTCATCCCGCGACGAGCTTCCGGGTCCCCGCTGCTATTGCGGCGGGCGTGGCTGGATCGAAACCTATCTGT
>DATIPL010000647.1:0-1713 GCA_035471965.1 Gammaproteobacteria bacterium | reverse complement strand
ATCGGATTGAATCGAGGAGATGTACTCACATTCAGTCGCGGCGGGATGTCGATCGACAATCTCAACAGACTACGAACCGGTGAAATCAGGTTCACGAGCCGGTTCGGGACCCCGCCGCACGTCGGCGCGCTGCCCCATACTGCAACGTATGCCCGTCACTCATCGAAACCCGATGTGTCTTCGCGGGAAGGATGCCTCGACTCTGCGGCGTAAGCCAGGCATTCGCTGATTATGCTGGATGAAGGATTCAAGCATGATCGATTCGTACCTTTAGACCCTACCAAATCGCTGCAGGGTCAAGCTGCTTTTGGAAGCGACCGTGATCGAGCCTCTGGGCCCGGACGTGTTCCCCGACGATGGGCGTTTTTCGAAATTCGTAACCCGTTGATTTTCTGCCTTTTTGGATGAGGTGGCAAAATGTCAGCGCAAGGTTGCCCCTGCGGCCACCTGGGGGACGCGTCCCGCGCCTGCCGCTGCACCTCGGAGCAGGTCAGCCGCTACCGCGCGCGCATCTCCGGACCGCTGCTGGACCGCATCGACCTGCACGTGGAGGTGCCCAGGCCGAAGAATCCCGTCGCCCAAGGCCCGGAATCGGTCACGAGCGTAGCGATTGCCTCTCGAGTCGAGGCCGCGCGCGCCATGCAGATTGAACGCACCGGCGTGTCCAACGCCTGGCTCAAACCCAAAGCCATCGAGGCGGTCTGCCGGCTCAATCCCGCCGAGGGCGATCTGCTGAACGCGGCCATGCGGCGCTTCGGCCTCTCCGAGCGGGGCCGGCACCGGGTGCTCAAGGTGGCCCGTACCATCGCCGACTTGGCGGCGGAGCCCGAGATCAACAGCGCGCACCTGAGCGAAGCCGTCGGCTTTCGGGTGCTGGATAGAGACTCGGAGGATTTTTGACGCTTACGGCACCTTGCGCGCAGAACCGGAATGGTTCCAGTCGCATCGTAATCGAAGTCCAGCGACTGCACCGGCAGCGTCCGCTGGCGCGTCAGGCGGTAAGCATTTTAGGGAGCCGAATACGTTCAAGCGAATAGTCAAATATTCAAGTGCGGGCACGTCACCCGCCCACGCGTGACGCCTCGGGCCGGGGCATCGCATGCGGCAGCATCAATATCCAGAAAATCAAAATTGCCTGGGCGACGGTGGGCCGACGGTTCGACCAGAGGAGCCAGGTTTCACTGGTGCAGGCGGAGAACTTGTCAATTGTTGAATAGGATTCTTGTTGTTTATTTGACAATGAGTTGCCGGAGCGTAATATGACTTGACAATTATCAATTGTGTTGCTTGCTAATTAATTGACAATTGCCGACGTGACCGCCGCCACTTCAACCCGCGATGCGATCCTCGCCTATGTCGAGCGGCGGGGATCCGCGACCAGCACGGAACTGGCGGACCATCTGAAACTGACTCGCCAGGCTATCAATCTGCACCTCCGACAATTGATCGACTCCGGTGAGATTATCAAGACCGGGTCCACCCGCAGCGCCCGATACTTCCCCCCCTCGGCAGCGCCGGAACCGGAAATCTTCGAGGGACAGTTCAATCTCGAGGGTCTCGACGAAGCCAGGGTCTATGATCGCGTTGCTGTCTCGCTCAACCTGGCGCGGCGACTCCGGCCCAATGTGAGAAACATCGTCCACTACGCCTTTACCGAGATGCTCAATAATGCCGTCGAGCATTCCAAGGCAGAACGATGCCGCGTCGAGGTGC
>DATIPL010000646.1:0-3964 GCA_035471965.1 Gammaproteobacteria bacterium | reverse complement strand
GTGATGCTGCCCGCTCTCTCGTTCTGGTCCGACGTGGTCGCGTTGTTCGGCGCCGGCGTATACGTTTCCCTGGACCTGGGAATGAGCCTGTCCGCCTACTCGGACCGGCTCATTGAAGTGCTGACCGTGAACGACCTGCTTCACGGGCTCGGGAAGAGCGTGATCTTCGCAGGCCTCATCACCCTGGTTGCGGTGGTGAACGGCGCCGGCGTCACCGGAGGCGCGGAGGGCGTCGGTCGCGTCACCACCCGGTCCGTGGTTCAGTCGATTGCGGCCATTGTCATCACCGACATGCTGTTCGTGTTCATCACGACCCGATGACATGGGTGCGGAAGCGGCAGTTTCCGATCGTAAGGTGCTCGTGGAGGTGGAGCATCTGGTCACCCATTACGGCGCGCGCAAGATCCTCGACGACGTGAGCCTCGAGGTTTATGAGGGAGAAGTGTTCGTCATCATGGGCGGAAGCGGATCCGGAAAAAGCACTCTGCTTCGGTACATGCTCGCGCTGGAGCGGCCGAGTTCGGGAACGATTCGGGTACTCGGTCGCGACGTGGTCAATTCCCGATCATCGGAGCTGTACGAGCTGAGAAAGAAAATCGGGGTCTCATTCCAGAGCGGCGCCTTGTTCAGCTCCATGTCCGTAGGGGAGAACATCATTCTGCCGCTCAAGGAGCACACCGACCTCGACCGCAAGACCATGGAAATCATGGCCAGACTCAAGCTCGAAGTCGTCGGACTGGCGGGTTTCGAGAAGCTCATGCCATCGGAGCTGTCCGGGGGGATGCTCAAGCGTGCCGCACTGGCCCGAGCCGTGGTCATGGACCCGAAGCTCCTGTTCGGTGACGAGCCATCTTCAGGGCTCGATCCCATCGTCGCCGCCGCCATCGACGAGCTCATCCTGCGTTTGCGCGACGCGCTGGGTATGACGGTGGTAATCGTGACCCACCAGCTCGAGAGCGCTTTCAAGATTGCGGACCGCCTGGTGGTTCTGGACAGCGGCAGGGTTCTCGTCACCGGCACCGTCGACGAAGTCAGAAACAGCTCCAACGAACGCGTGCAGCAGCTTCTCAACCGCCGGGTCGACGAGGTGGAGCTGGATCCCGAAGCGTATCTCAAGCGTCTCACGGGGTCGTGACCGTTGCTGTTCCCCAAAAATCGTTCGCCGGCGGGTCGCATGCGCGGCCGGCACGAGGGGCGGCCAGGGCTTTGTGCTCGGGTACGATGTAACGAAGTCGGACACCCTTGGGACCGGATGGAAGCATGAAAAGCGATCGAATCAATTACCTGGTCGTGGGCAGCTTCGTGATCGCCATGATCGCCGGGCTCACCGTTGCTATCGCCCTGCTGACCGGGCGCACCGGCGCCACGGACACCTATTTCACCAGCTATCGGGATGCCACCGGGCTCAAGTTCGGCAGCCAGGTGCTTTATATGGGTTACCCCGTCGGTCAGGTCGAGGAGATTACCCCGGTGGTGGAAAACGGAAGCGTGAGTTTTCGCGTCCGGCTCGAGGTCAGCGAGGATTTCAAGAACTGGCAGGTGCCCAGGGACAGCGTCGCGCAGATCCGCGCGGCCGGTCTGCTGGCCGCGGTGACCATCGATATCCGCTCCGGAGAGAGCAAGGAGACGCTCGAGCCCGGCGACCATCTCCCCGGCCGGGAGCAGTCGGACGTGTTTGTGGCGGTAACGGATGCGGCGAATACGCTCAAGTTTCTCACCGAAAACAGCATCAAGCCGCTGATTGAAAACCTGCACGCCTACGTGACCAGCTTCGGCTCGGTGATCGACGAGCGCGGCGGCGATCTGATCAGCAATCTCAGTATTCTCTCCGGGGAGCTGGCAACGCGATCTCCGGAACTGATTTCGAAGTTCATCGAGCTTTCCGATGAGCTGAAGCACACCAGCGCGCAATTTCGGGCCGTGTTGAGCGAAGACAACGCGCAGAAGGTGGGCGCCGTCGTCGACAACATGGTGACGGCTTCCAGGAATGCCGTGTCATTGACCGAGGACACCAGGCAACAGATTCATGCGCTGCTCGGTCCGGGTACCTCCCGGAAGGTCGACGACGCGTTGCAGAACATTTCCACCGCTTCCGGAAACATCGCCCGCCTGAGCGACGACGTAAATGAAAGATTGCGCGGCATTCTGACCCCCGAAACCGCGCAAAAAATGCAGCGCGCCCTGGATAATTTTTCCCTGGCGGCGGCGAACATCGCCACCCTGAGCCGGGATCTCGGCGCAACCCGCGCCGAGCTGGACCGGCTTTTGGCAGCGCTGTCGAAGGGCGTGGACGAGAATCGCCCGAACCTGAGGGATTCGAGCTCGGATCTTCGTTATATCCTCAGATCCGTGGCGCAGAACATCGACGCAGTGAACTACAATCTCGAAGGAACGAGCCGCAACATGTTCGAGTTCAGCAGGCTCCTGAGACAAGATCCCTCCGTGCTGATTCGAGGCTCCGCCGCCGCGGAAGATGCCGCGACGCAAACGGGCATTGCTCAATGACGCGCCACCGCCTCATTTTCCCCTTGCTCGTCTCGCTGACAGGCTGCGGGGCGCCCGGAGTCGTTCCTCAGGACAGTTACTATCGCATGGGCGATCCCGAATCCGTCGCGCCTGCAGGCGCGATGCTCGAAGGCACCGTGGTGGTGCCGCGTTTTCTGGCCGATGGACTGGTGAGCGAGCGCCGCCTGATCTATGTGGAGGAGAATTCCCCTCAGGTTCTGAGGCAGTACAACTTCCACTTCTGGAGCGAGTCGCCCACGCGAATGATTCAGGAGAGGACCGTGGAGTACCTGCGCCGGGCCCGGATTGCCGCTACGGTCGTCACTCCCGAGTTCCGCGCTGCCGCCGACTACCAGCTCACCGGCAAGATCAGACGGCTCGAGCAGATCCGGGGTTCCCAACCCGGGATCGTCGTGTCGCTGGAATTCGGACTTTATCGCGTTCGCGACAATCGCCTGCTTCATCTTCAGAATTATGTGCAGGAGATGGAAACCGATGGAAACGATGTCGGCCGCGCGACCGCGGCGATGAGCGCGGCCGTGATCGCGATCCTGTCCCGGCTCACCGAAGATCTTTCGCGTCTCTGAACGGCTGCTGTGGAGTTTCGCAGTTCTCTCGAGTGCCTGGAGTTTCAAGGCGCAGACTGTGAGTTCACTCTTCGGTTGCGCTAGAATCCGCCCGGTTCCCTCGCGGATGGGGTAATGAAAGCATTCGGACTTCCGGCCCGCCTGCTGCTGGTCGCTCTCGGCGCCGCGTTGATCGCGGTGACGCAAGCGGACACGCTGGACGACGCCCGTTCTCTGTTGCAACAGGGTCGTCACGATGAGGCCATCAAACGCCTGGACAGTCATCTTCAGATTTCTCCCGATGATTCGTCGGCGCGGTTCCTGAAAGGCGTCGCGCTGGCGGAAGCGGGCCGGCGCCAGCAGGCAATCGACGCTTTTTCCGCCCTGGTGAGGGATTTCCCGGAGTTGCCCGAGCCTCACAACAACCTCGCGGTGCTTTATGCCGCCGCGGGCGATTTGGAGAAAGCGCGGACTTATTTGCTCGAAGCGATACGACTCCATCCGAGTTACGCCACGGCGCATGAAAATCTGGGTGACGTGTACGGAAAGATGGCGGCCCTTTCTTATTCGAAAGCGCTCGCGCTCGACAGCACGAATCGTTCCGCCCGGGCCAAGCAAACTCTGGCGGAACGGCTGGATGGCATTGGAGGCGGGGCGCGCATCGCCTCGTCCGCGATGGCGGCGCCGGCGCCGTCTGCGATCGCCGGCGCGGCGCCTGCGCTGCCCGCAGTCGCCCCGATGGCCCCGGTGGATGCCGAAGCGGACCTGCTGTCGACGCTGAGAAGCTGGGCCGACGCTTGGTCGAGCCAGGACGTGGAAGCCTACCTGGGGCATTACGCGCAGTCGTTCGCGCCAGCGGACGGCCGCAATAAGGAGAGTTGGACTATACTTCG
>DATIPL010000645.1:0-3409 GCA_035471965.1 Gammaproteobacteria bacterium | reverse complement strand
GGGATATCGCCCGAATGCGCGACAAGCTCGTGCACGACTATTTCGGCGTAGACGTGGAGACGGTTTGGTTGACTGCAAAAAGAGATCTTCCACCGTTACGAGGCCAGATCGCAGCTATTCTGCAAGAGTTGTAAGTTCACTCTAGCTGAGGCAGCGCGCCCCTGATCTCGTTACATTCCACCTAGCCGATCGGAAATGGAGTCCGAAGACGGGAAGCAGGTTCCTCTGCATTCCGCCAGGTTAATTGTCGCCGCTCATCGAACCGGTCAAGCGGGCGCCCCTTTTCCAGAGCCAGTCACCGAGGCGGTATAATCAAACCCCGAAGGAGCGAGACGCATTGAAACGCAGGATTTACGTCGAGACTAGTATTCCAAGTTTTTACTTCGAGCCTCGCAAGGAAGCCGACATGGTTGCGCGCAGGGACTGGACCCGGCAGTGGTGGAAGCGGGCGCGGCGTCGTGACGAGCTTGTGACCAGCGAAGCAGTCTTGGAAGAACTGTCCAGCGGAGACTACGAATCTCGCGAACAGTGCCTTGATCTTGTTTCAGACCTTCCTCTCGTGGCAATCGGCCCTCCTGTAGCCGAAACCGTAGAAGCCTATCTGGCGCATCAACTGATGCCGCGCGACCCAGGTGGCGATGCTCTGCATTTGGCATTGGCTTCACACTTCCGCTGCGACTTTCTGGCAAGATGGAATTGTCGGCATCTGGCCAATGCAAACAAATTCGACCACATCCGCCGCGTGAATGGAATACTTGGATTGTTCGTTCCGGGGCTGGTCACGCCACTGGAACTGTTAGGAGATGACGATGGTCTCTAAGACTGATGATCCCATCGACAGGACTCGAAGAGCGAGACACGAGATATCGGCCCGCTTTGGAGACGATCCACGCAGGCTGGTTGAGCATTACATGGAGCTCCAGAAGCGCCATGGCGACCGGCTGATCGAGCACCCCGCCCCCTATCCGCTCGAACGCCGCAACGTGTCGTTAGACTGAGGCTAGAACTGATAGGCTCAAGTTCCATTGGGAGACACGCGTCCACGGGCGAGATCATTGTCGTGCATTCCGAACTCGTTGGTCTTACGGGCACTTCAGTGCTTCGGCTGGCTCTCGATACGGGTGCAACGAAAACCTTGATCAACGCGGGGTTGCTGCTCGCGGTTGGATATGATCCCGGTGCATCTCCTGAAAGAATTCAGATAACCACGGGGAGTGGCGTGGAGTACGTGCCTCGCCTGGATGTGATTTCGTTGCGGGCGCTTGACCAGGAACGGCGCAACTTTCCTGTTCTCAGCCATACATTACCGCCCAGCGCTGGGATTGATGGTCTCATAGGGTCGGCAAGGAGGACTTGAGATGATCGACGAACTGGCCCCCATCTTGACCGTCGTTGCAGCCGTTGGGTCTGGGCTGGTGGCAGGCATCTTCTTCGCCTTCTCCACCTTTGTGATGAGGGCGTTGGACCGTCTTCCGCCAGCACAGGGCATCGCCGCGATGCAATCGATCAACGTTGCCGTCATCAATCCATGGTTCATGACGGTCTTTTTCGGGACGGCTGTGGCCTGCCTGATCCTGGTCGTCTTCTCATTGTTGGACTGGAACAAAGCCGGCGCCGGCTACATGCTCTCAGGCGGCGCACTGTACCTTATCGGCACGATTCTGGTGACGATCGTTTTCAACGTGCCGCGCAACGACGCGCTAGCAGCCGTTGACCCCGAGAGCGCCGACGGAGCCCGCCTCTGGGCCGATTACCTCAAAAGCTGGACGGCCTGGAACCATGTCCGCACGGCTGCCGCCCTGGCGTCTGCAGCATTGTTCACCGTTGCGTAGTGGCGTTGACAGCGCAGGAGCCCCCTGGCGTGTTGCGTGCCACGCAACACGCTATAACTACCACTGATGCGCATGCACAAGCCTCCCCATCCAGGCGAGTTTATCAAGGGGATCTACCTTGAGCCCTTCGGCGTGAGCTCTCGGCGCGTGGCTCGTTTGCTGGACGTTGCGCCTTCCACCTTTAGCCGTCTTGTCAGAGGAGATGCGAGCGTCACGCCGGAGATGGCGTTGCGCTTGTCCCTCCTGCAAGCTCATGCGGCCATAAGTCCCAGCGGACGATCCAGGAGAACAAGGATTGAAACTAGTAGACCCCCGTGTATCCGACCTTCCCATTCTCAAGTGTGAGCAAACGTTAGGAAACGCGCTTTATGTCGTGTTCCACAATATTCATCATTTCGCTTCGCAACACGGAAGGGGTGAATCGGAACCTTGTCCCGAGAGGTCGACCTGCTGACAGAGGCTGCCATCAGCCCCTACATGGGAGACCGTGTCCTAGCAAACCAGCGGGTCCTCTATGAAGCGTGACTCAAGCAGGTCATCAACGGTCTGGTATGGAACCGCATCAGGATTCGTAACGCCGAAGATTCTCGCGAAGCAGTTCATGCATAACTGCGACGGTTGGTATCCATTCTCCCAGCATTGCTTGTGAAGCAGCATAGCCATACAAGCCTGAAGGGCGGGGGCGCAAGGAGACGAAACCCGGAAGGCCATATCTAATCGCCAACCAATTGGCCCAGAGTCGAGCCGACCTTCCGTTACCGTTTGCGAAAGGGTGAATCCGAACCCACTCCGCGTGGGCCCAAGCGCAGGCGCACAAGATGTCGTGGAGATCATCGACGGAAATATCGCTCAATGACTGACCTGGTGGGATTTGTCTGTCGAGCTTGGCCACACGCTTGTTCAAAGAAGCTATGAAGCCGGCCAGTTCCTGCTCGATTTCGTCAGAGGGCACTCCGTAGAGGCGAGGACCGCCGAGAAGTTCGATAGCCACTTCGACGCCCTCAAGGCCAGGTTCGCCGCGATAGTTTCCGACGTACTTTTCATCCGGTACTTCGAGGCCGCGCATCATTTCCGAGTGCCAGGAGCGAGGCATCTTCAGGGTGGGATCTTCCCTCGCCTTGGCGCTCTCGATCAGCCGCCTAAAGACGATCTTCAGGTTTTTGCGCGATCGAGGGGAGTCAGCGTCCCACTCAGGACTTGGCATTCTTCGATTCCCTGGAAGGGGTAGTCTCGGTGCGAATGGACCGCCGTCTTGCGGCGCGAACTTGCTCCGGCGTCATGTCCACAATGATTCCTTCGGCGGGATCTTCCTCCGCGCTGCTTTCTAAGCGGGCAAATTCCTCCGCATCGCTCTCCAGCGAGGGCTTCAGAGAACGCAGTCTCTCAAGAGTGTTGTCCAGGTCTTTCTCGAGGCGTCGACTGGTGCGGGCCAATTCTGAAACCACAGCCTTGTTGATGATGGAGTTCATCGATTCACCGGTCTGTCCGGCGATGAACTCCAAAGCCTGATAAGTTTGGAAGTCTAAGCGCAGCGTCAGGGCCTTTCGTTGCATAGGATTGTTGCTCCTCAATCAGGA
>DATIPL010000644.1:0-4855 GCA_035471965.1 Gammaproteobacteria bacterium | reverse complement strand
GCCACCAGCATCAGCCAGGCGAGCGGCGGCACGTTGCCCGTTTGTGCGGCAAAAGCCATGGGCACGGCCCAGCCGAAGGCTACGCCCAGATGAACCTGCGGAAGATAGGTCAATCGCTTCATAAAGGGATAGGTGGCGGCGAGCACCGCGCCGGGAAAGGCCAGCAGAACCGTGAGCTCATTCATGGTCAGCACAAGCCCGAGCGCCGCCAGGCAGAGCACGACGAACAGCGCCAGGGTCTCCTTAACCGATACCTTTTTCGCCGCCAGAGGGCGATTCATGGTGCGCCTGACGTGAGGATCGATGTCGCGATCGGCGAAATCGTTGATGACACATCCGGCGGATCGCATCAGGAATGCGCCGATGATGAAGGTCGCCACGATGCGCGCGTCCGGATGGCCCTCGCCCGCAATCCAGAGCGCCCACAGCGTGGGCCATAGAAGCAGCAGCGTGCCGATCGGCTTGTCCATGCGCATCAGCAGGCCGTACTGGTAGAGGCGATCTTTGAACCGGGCCTTATCCATACGGGATATTGGAAAGAAACACTTCGTTGATCAGCAGCGGGTCATTGTCGAGAAGAAATACGCTCCGGCGCAACCAGGCGCCGTCGGGATCCTCGCCCAGAGCGTCGATCAGGGCTTCTTGCATCGCGGGATCGGCACAAAGGGGAACGACGCTCACTTCGTGCCGAACGAGTCCGGGGAGCGCGAAAAGGACCTCGCCCAGGGGTTTCGAGCCCAAATACGCAAGCCGGCGCTTTCGCCCCCGAAGCGTCGAGAATGGAAGCACGCTGCGGGCGAATATCCAGGGGACGTCGGCGCAGCAGAGCAGCACCTGCCGGATCAGGGCAAAACGCCTGGGGGGAAGCTTCAGCTCCCGCGCCTCCGCCAGCAACGGCCGTGCTTTGTGCTGCGCCACCAGCAGCAGAGAGAACTCTGCGCCGCAGGTCACGCGCATGCGCGCGGTCACCGAGCCCGGATCCTCGAGCCACGCGCGCAGCGCTTCCGGTGGTCGCTGACCCGGCGGGCGAGTCGGGGGCCGGAATCCGCCTCGCCTGGCGCCCGCCGGCTTCCGCCTGGTGTCACCGGTGCCGCCGCGCGCCGCGAACTCAGGCATCGAAATAGTTTACCCGATCCCCGAGCCAGCGCTTGACGATCGGCGAAATGCGATGCGGATAGCGGGACAGGATGTCCCCCGCCGCGCGCACCACCTCGGGCAGCAGCGCCTGGTGCCGGGCGAGATCGGCGACCCGAAACTGAAGCATGCCGGTCTGTCGCGTTCCCAGCAGCTCGCCGGGTCCGCGCAGCTCCAGATCCCGCTGCGCAATCTCGAAGCCGTCGTTGGTTTCTCTCAGAACGTTGAGTCTTTCACGGGCGGCGGGAGACAGCGGGGTCTGGTAAAGCATCACGCAGGCGCTTTTCCGCGCACCGCGGCCGACGCGCCCGCGCAGCTGGTGGAGCTGGGAAAGTCCCAGGCGCTCGGCGTTTTCAATGATCATGAGTGAAGCATTGGGCACGTCCACGCCGACCTCGATGACCGTGGTGGCGACGAGCAGATCGATGTCCCCCCGATGGAATGCCCCCATCACTGCCTCTTTCTCCGCAGGCTTCATGCGCCCGTGAACCAGCGCGATGCGCAACGTCGGCAGCGCCTCACGCAGGTTTCGCTCGGTATCCTCGGCCGCCTGTGCCTGCAGCGACTCGGAATCCTCGATCAGCGTGCACACCCAGTAAGCCTGCTGCCCCTTGCGGCAGGCATCGAGCACCCGGGCCACCACTTCGCTTCGCCGCGTCTCCGGCACCACCGCGGTATCCACCGGTTTGCGCCCCGGCGGCAGCGTGTCGATCACCGAAGTATCGAGATCGGCGTAGGCGGTCATGGCCAGCGTTCTCGGGATCGGCGTCGCCGTCATGATGAGCTGGTGAGCGTGGATCTGGTCGCGCATTCCCTTGTCCCTGAGCATCAGCCGCTGATGCACGCCGAAGCGGTGCTGCTCGTCGACGATGACCAGCCCCAGGCGGTGAAAAGAGACCTGCTCCTGAAACAGCGCGTGGGTTCCGATGGCCATCTGCGCCTTGCCTGTGGCGACGCTCTGGTAAGCGGTGCGGCGCGCGGCGCCGGTCTGTTTCCCCGACAGCCAGGCCATGGCCACGCCCAGCGGATCGAACCACGCGCCAAAGTTGCGGAAATGCTGTTCGGCCAGCAGCTCGGTGGGCGCCATCAGCGCCGTCTGAAAACCGGATTCAATCGTCTGCAGCGCCGCCAGCGCCGCCACCACGGTCTTGCCCGAGCCCACGTCGCCCTGGGCGAGACGGTGCATGGGATGCGGTTTCTCCAGATCGGCGCGGATCTCGCCGGCGACGCGCCGCTGCGCCCCGGTGAGGTCGAAGGGCAGGCTGAGGAGAAACCGCTTCACCAGGTCGCCCGGCGGCGAGAGGGCTGGAGCCTGCTTCTGATCCAGTTTCTGCCGCAGGCGCCTGAGACTCAGATGGTGCGCCAGCAGCTCCTCGAAGGCGAGACGTTGTCGCGCCGGCAGGATGTCCGGCTCGTCGCTGCGGCGGGGTGGACGGTGGGCGTACAGCACCGCTTCCCGCAGCGACGGCAGTTCCAGACGAGAAAGAATCTCCGTCGGCACCAGCTCGTCCAGGTTGCCGTCCGCGGACAGGAGCTCGAGCGCCTGGGGCAGGAGCTTACGCAGCGTGCCCTGACTCAGGCCTTCGGTGGTCGGGTAAACCGGCGTCAGGTGCGTTTCCACCGGTGCCGACTGGTCCTCGCCCAGAAGCCGATATTCCGGGTGCACCATCTCCATCCCCTGTGAGCCTCTGCGGGCCTCGCCGTAGCACATCACCCGGCGGCCGCGTTCGAGCCCCCGGCGCTGGGATTCGGAGAAGTGAAACAGGCGCAGCAGCAATCGACCGGTGCCGTCCGAAATCAGGCTCACCAGCGATCGCCGCCGGCCGTAACGCAGCTGGGTGAGCTGAATTTCGCCAATCACCAGGGCCTCGTCGCCGTGGCGCAAGGCGCCGATCGGGGTGGTGCGGGTGCGGTCCTGATACCGCAGCGGCAGGTGAAACAGAAGATCCTGAACGCTGCGCACGCCGATGGCCTCCAGACGCTCCGCGATCCGGGGGCCCGCGCCGCGCAGGACCGTGACCGGAATCTCGCCCAGCCGGCTGCCGGCGGCGGCCGCTTGGCGCTTCGCGTCAGACACCTCGGTCATTTGCAGGCGCGGCGGCCATGGGCACCGCGTGATCTCGGGAGAACGGCGCTAACGGACTCGGGCGGCGGCACGAGATCAGGCCAGGACCATGATTCCTTCGACCTCGATGGCGGCGCCTTTGGGCAGCTCGGCCACACCCACCGCGGCGCGCGCCGGAAACGGCTGATCGAAGTACTCCGCCATGATCTCGTTGACCCGGGCAAAGAGCGACAGATCGGTGAGGTAAACCGTGAGCTTGACCACCTCGTTGAGGCTGCCTCCGGCTGCCCGGGTCACGGCGCCGAGGTTCTTGAACACCTGATGGATCTGCCGGTCCGGATCTTCCACCAGCGTCATGTCGCCCGGCAGCAGAGGAATCTGCCCCGAGAGGTAAACCGTGCCGTTGATGTTGACCGCCTGAGAGTATGCCCCGATAGCCGCGGGCGCCTCGGAAGTATTGATGGTGGTTCTGGTCATGTTCCGCTTCCCGATCGAGTTCTGAATTCGACGCCTCGGCGCGGCGATCAGCCCCGCGCCCGGGCGATTTTTGAAACCTGGGGTATGCCGCGTACCCGGCGGATGATTCGCGCCAGATGAACGCGGTCGCTCACCGCCACGAGAAACGTCAATGTGGAATTGGCGCCGTCACGGTTTTCGAGACCGACGTTCTCGATGTTTGCGCCGAGTTCCGATATTGCTGCGGCGACCGTCGCCAGCACGCCTTTCTGATCCTTGACCACGACGCGGATCTCCACCGGAAACTCTCCCTCGATGTTCGGCTGCCAGACGACATCGACCCACTTTTCCGGTTTGTCGGAAAAATCAGCCAGGTTCTTGCAGGAAGCCGTGTGAATCACGATACCACGGCCGGCGCTCAAGAATCCGATCACGTTGTCGCCCGGAATCGGATGGCAGCACTTTCCGAAGTTCACGACCATGCCCTCCGAGCCTTTGATGTACAGTGGCTGCTTGTCGTTTTTTCCGACCACTTCCTTCAATCCGCTGGATCGATTGGGAAGCAGCCTCAGCGCAACCAGCGGCGCGATGCGCTTACCGAGACCGATTTCTTCCAGCAGCTCGTCGATGCTGTGCAGGTGGTATTCGTCGAGCAGCGCTTCGATGCGTTTCGCCGGCACGTCGTCCATCGACAACGATTCCGACGCCAGCGCCTGGGTGAGCAGTCTCTGCCCCAGCTCGATGGCTTCACCGGTGCGCAGGTGCTTGAGGTAATTGCGTATATTGGATCGCGCTTTCCCCGTGACCACGAAGTTGAGCCAGTTGGCGCTGGGACGTCCCCAGGGCGCGGTGACGATCTCCACGTTTTGTCCGGTAACCAGCGGGGTCGACAGCGGCGTATAACGCCCGTCGGTTTTCGCAGCAATGCAGGTGTTTCCCACGTCGGTGTGCACGGCATAGGCGAGATCCACGGGGGTCGCGCCCCGGGGAAGCGCCATGATGTCGCCCGCCGGGGTGAAAACGTAAACCTCCTTGGGAAACAGGTCGACCTTGACGTTTTCCAGGAATTCGATGGAATCGCCGGACTGCTTCTGCATCTCGAGCAGCTCTTTCAGCCACTGGCGTGCGCGCTTCTGTGCCGTGTTCGTGGCCGAGTCGCTGCTCTTGTACAGCCAGTGGGCCGCGATCCCGGCCTCCGCC
>DATIPL010000643.1:0-3021 GCA_035471965.1 Gammaproteobacteria bacterium | reverse complement strand
TTTATGGTGCTGCCAATTTACGCGAGCCTGGAAAAGCTGGACTTCCGCCTGGTCGAGGCCGCATTCGATCTGGGCGCCAACCGGGTGCGGGCACTGTTTCGAGTCATCGTGCCGCTGTCCGCGCCGGGGATCATCGCCGGCTGTATCCTGGTATTCGTGCCTTGCCTCGGCGCTTATGTCACGCCAGAGCTGCTCGGCGGCTCGAAGTCCATGATGATCGGCAATCTCATTCAGACCCAGTTCGGCGCGTCGCGCAACTGGCCTTTCGGGGCGGCGCTGGCTTTCGCCTTGCTCACCATCGTGCTGCTGGCGATGATGGTGTACGCCTTGCGTTTCCGAGGCCAGGAGCCCGGAGAAGTCAGATGAGCGGCCACCGCGGCAACCCGCTGTGGCGTTTCCGGGGCGTCGCCACCTCGGCCGGGCTTTTCTTTGCCTACCTGTACCTGCCGACCGCGGTGCTGATTGCGCTGTCCTTCAACGAGAACCGCATTGCCACTATCTGGACCGGCTTCAGCCCCCACTGGTACGGCGTGGTGCTTTCCAATGACGACATCCTGCGGGCGGCGCGAAATTCGCTCGTGATCGCTATCTCCGCGTCCGTGACCGGCACCGCGCTCGCGACCCTCGCCGCGCTTGCGACCGGCCGTGCGAGGTTCCGCGGCGAGTCCCTGGTCAACGCCCTGCTGGCGCTGCCGCTGCTGGTGCCCGAAATCGTCACCGCCGTGGCGACGTTGCTGTTTTTCGTTCTGATCGGGCTGGAGCTGGGTATCCTGACGGTGATTATCGCCCACACGGTGTTCTGCATCCCCTTTGCGTATCTGCCCATACGCGCACGCCTGCAGGGCATGGACCCGGCGCTCGGTCACGCTGCGGCCGATTTATACGCCAACGAATGGCAGGCGTTTCGTCGCGTGACTCTTCCCCTGCTGTGGCCCGGGATACTGTCAGGTCTGGTGCTGGCGTTCATCATTTCACTCGACGATTTCGTCATCACTTACTTCGTGGCCGGGGCTGGCGCGACGACCCTGCCAGTTTATATATTCGGCATGATCCGAGTCGGCGTGACTCCCGAGGTCAACGCCGTGTCGGCGCTCATGCTCGTCGTGTCAATTATCATGGTGTCACTGTCATGGCTGATCGGCAGAGCCCGTCGCTGAAGCTGCCGGGGTCGGATCGTGACTAGAGAAAACAAACAGAGGAGATACGAACGATGAAACTACGACGTCTGGCCGCGCTGTTCGCGGCCGCCACAATGATGCTTTTCGGCGCATCCATCCAGGCTAAGGAGCTGTTTCTTTACAACTGGTCGAACTATCTTCCGCCCGATCTGATCGAGAAATTCGAGAAAGAGACCGGCATCAAGGTCACCCTGGATGTTTACGATTCCAACGAGACCATGCTTGCAAAGCTGCAGGCCGGCGCCACGGGTTACGATCTCGTCGTTCCTTCCGGGTATATGGTGCGCAACATGATCAAGGCGGGCATGGCGGAAAAGATCGACGTCTCCGAGCTGCCCAACTTCAAAAACGTCATGAAGCCCCACGACTCACCGCCTTTCGATCCGAAAAGCGAATATTCCGCGCCCTACATGTGGGGCACCACAGGGATCACCTACGATTCCGCCAAGGTGCCCGGGGGTCAACTCGAGCACAGCTGGAAAGAATTTTTTCAGCCGCGGCCAGAGATCGTGGGCCAAGTCGTGGCATTGAACGACCAGGTGGAGGTGTGGAACGCCGCGGCCTATTACCTCGGGCTCGACAAGTGCACCGAGGACCCGAAGGAGGCGCAGAAGATCCTCGATCTTTTGGAAGCCCAGAAGCCGAAGCTCGCCATGTATTCCTCATCCGGCACCATCGACCGCATGGTGGCCGGCGAGGTGGCCATGCATCACCAGTGGAACGGCGCGTCCCACCGGGTGCGCGAGAAGCTGCCCACGGCCCGCTACCTCTATCCCAAGGAGGGCATAAGTCTTTGGGGGGACCACCTCGTGGTACCGAAGGGGGCGAAGAACATCGAGAATGCGAAGGCATTCATCAATTTCATGATGGATCCGGAGAATGTCGCCGTGGCCTCCAACTTCACCGGTTACATGAACGCGATAAAAGGTTCCGGAAAATATCTCGATGACAGTCTCAAGTCGGATCCGGCGGTGAACATGCCCGAGGAATACGCAGGCCGGCTGAGCCCCACCAAGGACTGCTCCAAGGAGGCCCGGGAGCTGCGTGACCGGGTGTGGACCAAGCTGAAAAAATAAGCCTGTAACTCGTGGGGCGCGGGCGGGGACGCCCGCGCCCTTTTTTGTTTCGACAAACATGGCAGACCCCGAAGCCACTCTGGACCTTGCCCTCTGGGCCACCAATATCGCGGTTCCGGTCAACGGCATCGACGCCTGGGCGGCCAACGTCGATGCCCAGATGGCGGCGGCGGCAGGCGCCGGCGCTCGGCTGCTGGTGATGCCCGAGTATGCGGCCGAACAATGGCTTTCCTTCGCCCCGCGGGGTCTCGGGGTGAGGGAGGAGATTCCCTGGATGGCCGGCCAGTCCGCGGCGGCGCTGGAGGCGCTTCGTCCCCTGCCGGCGCGCCATGGCATGGCTCTGCTTGCCGGCACCATGCCGGTGGCAAGGGAGAAGAGCCCCGACAACGGGCCTCTCCATGTCAATCGCGCTCACCTCATGCTTCCGGACGGCCGCGTGTTCGGCCAGGACAAGCTTTGTCTGACGCCTTCGGAAAAGAACCCCCACGGCTGGAACCTGGCCACCGGAGACAGGGTCTCGGTCGTTCAGTGGGACGGTCTGCGTGTCGCCACGCTGGTGTGCCTCGATATCGAGCTGCCGGGTCTCGCGGCCAGGCTCGCGCCCTTCGAGCCGGACCTGGTTCTGGTCCCTTCCATGACCGAGACCGTCGCCGGATATAACCGGGTTTTCAGCTGCGCCCGGGCGCGGGCGACCGAGCTGTTCTGCGTGGTGTGCGCGGTAGGGGTCATCGGCGCGGCGGCGACCGGCGAACCACGCGCCGGATACC
>DATIPL010000642.1:0-8569 GCA_035471965.1 Gammaproteobacteria bacterium | reverse complement strand
GAGCAGCTGCTCCACCGAGAACTTCGACGCTCCGGCCTCCATGAGCCTTGCTCCCGCCGGCAGTCGGGGACACAAGACCTCCCTCAGCAGCCAGCCGAGGAGCCGCCCCCGGGGCTTTGCGCCGCAGTGGGGACAGCGGCCACGCCGCGAAGGAAGGCCGTAAGGCAGAAATTCCGCCACTCGATTGGCGCAGATCCAGCAATACACCTACCGTTCCTCGAACATCGACGCCGCAGTGCGCCGGCGGTGGTTCAAGGCTCCCGCCGTTCTCGCAACGGGACCGGCGCCACCTCGCTCGCCGGGGGCCGGAGATTGCGGACCGTCCCGGCTTGCTTTAGGCTGGTTTCTCTCGCCTAAGCCGGAATTCCCGTTGTGCGGACCGACGCACGCAGCGCCCGTGTACTGATATACAGCCACGATACCTTTGGCCTCGGCCACCTTCGCCGTTGCCGCAGGATCGCACAGTCGCTGGTGGCCCGCCGCAAGGGGCTTTCCGTGCTCATTCTCTCAGGCTCACCCATCATCGGCAGCTTCGACTTCCGCACACGGGTGGATTTCGTACGAGTTCCCGGCGTCATCAAGCTTCGTAACGGGGAGTATTCCTCGCTCAGTTTACACATGGACATCTCCGAAGTGATGGAGATGCGCGCTTCGATCATCCGCCACACGGCGGAAGTCTTTTCGCCCGATATATTCATAGTCGACAAGGAGCCGCTGGGGCTGCGAGGCGAGATCCAGGACACCTTGGTCATGCTGAAAGAGCGCGGCACCCTGTTGGTGCTCGGGCTTCGTGACGTCATGGACGATCCGGATCTGCTGGCGATGGAGTGGGAGCGCAAGAACCCGATGCCCGCACTGCGCGACCTCTACGATGAGATCCTGGTTTACGGGCTTCCGCAGGTGTGTAATCCCCTGGAAGGGATCGATCTGCCCGAATCGGTGCGGCGCAAGATCACCTACACGGGATATTTGAGGAGCACCCCTCCCAGAGTGGCGCCGCAGGATTCATGGGAAATCTGCAATCAGGGCCCTTTCATCCTGGTCACTCCCGGAGGCGGCGGCGACGGGGAGCAGCTTATCAACTGCGTCATCAGCGCATACGAGAACGACGCCGACATTCCCTATCCGGCGCTGCTGGTGTTCGGACCCTTCATGCATCCCAGGCGAAGACGATCGTTTCGCCGGCGCGCAGCAAGACTCGGTCGTGTGAAGGCCATCACCTTCGATACCCACGTCGAGCAGCTCATGGATCGGGCATCGGGCGTGGTGGCCATGGGTGGATACAATACCTTCTGTGAAATTCTCTCTTTCAACAAGCGTGCGCTCATCGTGCCGCGGCGGAGGCCCCGCATGGAGCAGTACGTGCGCACCTCGAGAGCGGCGGAGCTCGGGCTGGTTCGAATGCTCGAAAACGGGGAGCACAACACCCCGCAGGCCATGGCGATTGCATTGCGCAATCTTCCCACGCAGCCGCTGCCCTCGGACGTGGTCGTGCCCGGGCTTCTCGAGGGTCTGGACAATATTCAGAGGCTCGTCGACCGCTGGCTCGACGATGAAAAATCGCCGAGGGTGGCGCTCGCTTCCAGGGCCTGAGTGCGGAACGCTCGAGAGCGGCCGGGATCAACACGCCGACATCCGGATCGCCTGAGAGAAACACGTGGGCGCCCCAATTGCAGTGCTGCTCAAAGGTTATCCGCGCCTCTCGGAAACCTTCATTGCTCAGGAGATCAGGGGTCTCGAACGTCGCGGCATCGACGTTCGCATCTTCTCTCTGCGTCGTCCTTACGACCATGCGAGACATCCAGTCCACGACGAGATTGAAGCGCCGGTGAATTACCTGCCGGAATATCTCTATCGCGAGCCGCGGCGGGTGCTTCGTGGATTTCGTGCGGCGCGGCGAATGTCCGGATTCGGCGCCGCCGTTCGCGTCTGGCTCAAAGATCTGGCCCGTGATCCCACGCCGAACCGGGTACGGCGATTCGGTCAGGCGCTGGTGCTGGCCCGGGAGCTGCCGCGGCAGGTGGCTCACCTGCATGCGCATTTCCTTCATACCCCGGCGTCGGTGGCGCGATACGCTGCGCTGCTTCGCGGGCTGCCCTGGAGCTGCTCGGCCCATGCCAAGGACATCTGGACGACGCCAGAATGGGAGAAGCGCGAGAAGCTCGCGGACTGCGCCTGGGCGGTGACCTGCACCGGTTTCAATTTCGACCACCTGATCCGGCTTTCCTTGAACCGCCAGAGGCTGGAGCTCATCTATCACGGCCTCGACTTCGGGCGCTTCCCCACCCCGAAGGGGCGGGACCGAGGAGTCGACGGCTCCGCCCCGGCGCAGCGCGTAAGGCTGCTGTGCGTTGGCCGTGCGGTGGAGAAGAAGGGCCTTGATGATCTGATGGCGGCGCTGGGCAGGCTGCCTCCAGGACTGCATTGGGAATTCCACCACGTCGGCGGAGGCCCCCTGCTTGAGGACTTGAGGCGCCTGTCGGCAGAACTGGGGCTGGCCCCTCGAGTCCACTGGCACGGGCCCCTGGCTCAGGCCGAGGTGCTGGCTCATTATGCCGCCGCCGATGTGTTCGTTCTGGCTTCCAAGGTGGCCCGGGACGGGGACCGGGACGGCCTCCCCAACGTGCTGATGGAGGCTCAGAGCCAGCGCGTGGCCTGCGTCGCCACCCGGGTGTCGGCCATTCCCGAGCTGATTTGGAACGGAAAGACCGGTGTTCTGACGCCCGCCGGAGACGTGGAGGCCCTGGCCGAGGCCATCGGCCGGCTGATCACGCAGCCGCGACTTCGCGCTCGGCTCGCTGCGGCAGGGGAGCGGCGGGTACGGGAAGCCTTCGATTTCGCGTCGGGCCTGGAACGACTGGTGCGCCGACTGCAGCCGGATGTCACCACTGCGCCCGAGCAGGTGCGCGATCGTGCCCTGGCGTGAAGCTCGCCTTCTACGCCCCGCTTAAGCCGCCGGACCACCCGGTACCCTCGGGGGATCGCCTGATTGCGAACTTGCTGATTCGGGCGCTCGAGAAAAGCGGCCTCGGGCCGACTCTGGCGGCCCGCTTCCGCAGCTACGACGGTCGGGGCGACGCCACCCGCCAGCGGCGCCTGAAAAGCGTCGGGGAGCGCCTGGCGCAGCGCCTCATTGTCCGATTGCGCCGGCTCGAAAGGGACCAGCAGCCTCGACTGTGGATCACCTACCACCTTTATCACAAGGCGCCGGACTGGCTCGGTCCTCCCGTGAGCCGCGCCCTGGGCATTCCGTACGTGGTCATCGAGGGAACCGTTGCGCCCAAGCAAAGCACCGGTCCGTGGCGAGAAGGCTTTCTTGCCGCCACCGAAGCCATTGTCGATGCTGACCTCGTGGTGGCCATCAACAGCAGCGACATGCCGTGCGTGCGAGCGACGCTGAAGGATCCCGGCCGGCTGGTGCAGCTCAGGCCGTTCATCGATCTTTCGCCTTTCGATGCGGTGCTTGCGAAAGCTCGGCGGCGGGCAACGTTCGCCGCCGAGCTCGGCATCCCGGCAGACGCAACATGGCTCGTAACCGTGGCCATGATGCGTCCCGGCAACAAGCTCGACTCGTACCGCCTTCTTGCGAGCGCCCTTGGGGGCCTTCAGGAAACCCCGTGGCATCTTCTCGTTATCGGTGACGGTCGGGCGCGTGTTCAAGTGGAGACGGCGTTCGAAGCGATCGACCCGACGCGGGTGACCTTTCTCGGCCTTCGCCCGCAGGCGGAGATCGCGGCGCTGCTCGGCGCTTGCGATCTGTTTCTCTGGCCGGCGGTGGCCGAACCGCTGGGAATGGCGATGCTGGAGGCTCATGCCGCGGGGCTCCCGGTGGTGGCGGGCGACAGTGGCGGGGTGTCCGACATTGTGCGTCACGGAGAGACCGGATTACTCGCCCCCCCCGGTGACGCCAAGGCGTTCGCCGCCTCGGTGGAGGCTCTGCTCATGGACAGCGATCTGCGGCGCGCCATGGGCGCTCGCGCCCGGGCGCGCGCCGAGGCGGCGCACTCCCTGGAGGTCGCTGCCGGAACCCTCCACCACTGGCTCGCACCGTTGATTCAGAGTGGCCGTCGATGACGCGGGTTTTTTTCATCAGACACGGGCGCACCTCGTGGAACGACGACGGGCGCATACAGGGCCACACGGACATCCCCTTGAGTGACGCTGGTCGGGCGGAGCTCGGCGCCTTACGGGTGCCGCTGGAATATCGGGAATGGCCGGTTTACGCCAGTCCGCTCAAGCGCACGCTGGAGACCGCCCGGCTGTTGCGGCTGAAAGCTCCCGCTCTGGAGCCGCGGCTGATGGAAATGCATTATGGCGATTGGGAAGGCGCCACCTGGGCCGAGCTCGAGGCCCGATATGGTGAGGCGCTGGCGGCCAGAGCGCGCCGCGGCCTGGAGTTCAGACCCGACGGCGGCGAGAGTCCCGCCGAGCTCAAGCTGCGGTTGACGTCCTGGCTCGACGACATCGGTGCGCTTGGCCGGGACACGGTGGCGGTGACCCATAAGGGCGTCATACGCATGGCCCTGGCCATGGCCACCGGCTGGGATCTGGTCTCCAAGGCCCCGGCGAGGCTGCGCTGGGATTGCGGTCACCTGTTCATTCTGCCGGCGGGGCAGCCCCATGCTCTTCAGGTATCCGCCCTGAATGTGGCCCTGGCGCCGTCATGAGCCGGGTACGGGTCATGCTTTGGGTCCAGCACCTGATGGGCATCGGCCACCAACGCCGCGCGGCGCTGATTGCGGAGCGGCTGTGCCGGCGTGGCGCCGAGGTGTGTTACGTCTCCGGCGGCTACCCGGTGCCGGATCTCAATCCGGGCGCCGCGCGCCTGGTCCAGCTTCCGCCGGCGCGGGCAGCGGACGCCAGCTATCGGACCCTGCTGGACGAGCGCGGAGAGCCCGTAAGCGCCGCCTGGCAGAGGGGGCGGCGAGAGTTGCTGCTCGAGGCATTCGATGACTTCCGCCCCCATGCCCTGGTGACGGAGAGCTACCCTTTCGGTCGCGGCCTGCTGCGTTTCGAGCTCGAGCCCTTGATCGAGCGCGCCAGCCAGGCCAGGCCCCGGCCGCGGGTGATCTGCTCGGTACGGGACATCATTCAACGTCGCAGCCAGAAGCGGGACCAGGCCATCGCCGAGCTGGTGCTGGCGCGCTTCGATCGGGTGCTGGTGCACTCGGATCCCAAGGTGGTCGAGTTTGCGGCGAGCTTCTCCGCCGCGGATGCAATTCGCGAGCGCCTTCTCTATACCGGCTACGTGGCGGACGACGCCGCCGAGGGGGCAGCAGGAGAAATTGCCGGCACCGGGGTGCTGGTATCAGGGGGCGGCGGCGTGGTCGCCGGGCGTCTGCTCGAAGCCGCCATCCGCGCCCGGCCGCTGTCGAGACTGAGACACGAGCCCTGGCGGGTACTGGCGGGACCTGCGGTCGGCGAGCCGGAGTTTCAAGAGCTGAAAAAGTTCGCCGACGGAAGCGTCCGGGTGGAACGCAACCGCGCGGATTTTTCCGCGCTGCTGGCGGCCAGCCGCGTATCCGTCTCTCAGGGCGGCTATAACACGCTGGTTGACGTGATCCGGGCCCGGGCGCGTGCAGTCGTCGTGCCCTTCAGCGACGGCGACCAGACCGAGCAACCGGCCCGGGCCCGTCTGTTCGCCGGAAAAGACTTGGTTCAGGTACTGGCGTCGAACGAGCTGACCCCGTCCCGACTGGCTGCGGCCATCGACAAAGCGGCGCATGGACCGCGCCCGGCCGCCGGCATCCTCGACTTGAGCGGGGCCGATCGCGCGGCGGAAATGGTGATCGCGGGCCTCGGGGAGTGTGCCTGAGTGCGGCCGGGCGCACCCACCCCGGGCTGCGGGGGGCGGGCTTCCTTGGGGGTACGCGCCGACGGAGCCGTCGCATGAGCGATTGGGATGCTCTCGAAGCCGAGCTGGACCGCTGGGCCCGCGCCGGCAACGTGGCGACGTTCTGGTGGCGCGACGACGACGCGTTCGAGCCCTCGCCGGCGTTATCGATGCTGCTCGAGCTGAGCGAGACTCACGCGGTGCCGCTCAGCCTGGCGGTGATTCCGGCGAAAGCCGACCCGACGCTATTGGACGGGCTGCCCTCGGCCACGAAACCGTGGCTGCTGCAGCATGGTTTCGCCCACGCCAATCATGCCCCGTGGGGTGAAAAAAAAGCCGAGTTCGGTGCGCACCGGTCTTCGAACGCCATGAGTGAAGAAATTGTCGCCGGAGCAGGGCGCCTGCGAACACTGTTCGGTCAACGCTTCTTGCCGCTCTTCGTGCCGCCGTGGAACCGGATATCGCGAGGCCTGACGCCGCTCCTGCCATCCCTGGGCATTGTCGGCCTGTCCACGTTCGCGCCGCGGCGGTCGGCGTCTCCCGCCCCGGGTCTCAAGCAGGCGAATGCCCACGCCGATCTCATCGACTGGCGCGGCGGGCGCCGATTTAAGGGCACCGCTCGGGCAGTCGAGGAAATCGCGGTCCATTTGTCGGCGCGGCGCAACGCCCGGGCCGACCCCGATGAGCCCAGCGGGATTCTGAGCCACCATCAGGTGCACGACCGGGACTGCTGGCAGTTCCTCGAGCAGTTGTTCACGCGCACCTGCGGGCGTGACAATGTTCGCTGGCTGACAGCCGCAGAGGCTTTCGAAATATGATCAGCTATCGTTATCCGCCCCGCGTGGTGATGCGCGATTACATGCTGTCGGGTGTCGGCCTGGCGTTGTTTCTGTCGCCGGTGGCATTCATGAGCCTTCCGCTGGTTACGACGCTGATGTTTTCTGCCCTGGGCGGACTTTTCTTGCTGTTCGGCCTGCAGGTTTATCGTCGCCACCGAATCCGATTCGAGCTCTCTGACCACGGCCTTTGCGTCGTTCCCGGCGGCCGGGAATTGCCCTGGAGCCGGCTTTCGAAGCTGGTTCTCTCTTATTTCACTGTGCGCCGGGATGGAGAGCGCGGGTGGATGGAGCTCAAGCTGGTATGCGAAAAGCAGAGCGTCCGCCTCGATTCGCGCCTGGAGGGCTTCGATGACATCACGGCCCGCGCCGCGCAGGCAGCGGATCGCAACGGCCTGGAGCTCGACCCGGCAACGCTCGCGAACCTGGCCGCGCTCGGAATCGACGCCCCGCAAAAGGAGGCGGCTCATGATCATCGGCGCTGACAACCTGCTTGAGGTGCGGGATCTGCAGGTGGAATTCCGGCTCCACCCGGCGGGGATTCTGCGCGTGGTCGAAGACGTCTCTTTCCGGGTAAGGCCGGGCACAACGGTGGCGCTGGTGGGCGAATCCGGCTCCGGAAAGTCGGTGATCTCTCAGGCAATCATGCGAATTCTTCCGCGCAGCGCCCGGATCACCGGCGGCAGCATAGTTTTCCATGACGAGGCCGCTGGTGACGTCGCCGGTCAATCCAAAGACGGCATCGACATTGCCCGCTTGAATCCGGACAGCGCGGCCATGAGAGACATCCGCGGCGGCAGAATTGCGATGATCTTCCAGGAGCCGATGACCTCGCTTTCACCCCTGCATACGGTGGGGAACCAGGTCTCCGAGGCGCTGCGTCTGCACCAGCCCGCCGATGCCCACCAGACCCGGGAGGCCACCATGGAGATGTTGAGCAAAGTGGGATTTCCGGATCCGGTCCGGGCATTCAACACTTATCCCTTCGAACTTTCCGGGGGCTTACGCCAGCGCGCCATGATCGCCATGGCGCTCATCTGCCGGCCGGCGCTGTTAATCGCCGACGAGCCCACCACCGCTCTCGACGTGACGATTCAGGCGCAGATCTTGAAGCTGATTCAGGACCTCCAGACGCAGTTTCACATGGCGGTGCTGCTCATTACCCATGATCTGGGCGTGGTCGCCAACATGGCCGAGGAAGTCGTGGTGGTTTATCACGGCAAGCTGATGGAGCGGGGCCGGCTGGAAGACATCTTCAACCGGCCCCGGCACCCGTATCTCAGAGCGCTCATGCGCGCCGTGCCCCGGGTGGGAATGAAGCCAGGCGAGCGGCTCACGCCGATTCGCGAAGCCGAGGGCACGAAGAACAGCCAGCTGGCGCGCAAAACGCTGCAGGTGCGTGATTCCTCGTCGCCGCTGCTCGAGGTCAGGGGCATCAGCAAGCGCTACAGCATCAGGAAATCCGGACGTATTTTTGCCGCGCCCGGCACCGAGATGCTGGCCGTGGACGACGTCAGCGTTCAAATCCAGCGCGGAGAATGTCTCGGCCTGGTGGGTGAAAGCGGCTGCGGAAAGACCACGCTGAGCAAGATCATTCTCCGCGCCGTTAATCCCGATTCCGGCGACCTGATTTTCAATGACGGACACGGGTCCATGCCCCTGCTCGAGCTCGAGGAGGACGCCCTGCTCGAAGCGCGAAAAAAGATCCAGTACATTTTTCAGGACCCGTTCAGCTCGCTCAATCCTCGAATGACCGTGTTCGATATCGTCAGCGAGCCGCTGGTAATTCATGGAGAGCGGGACACGCGGCGTCTGAGATCCACGGTCACGGATCTGCTGAGTCATGTGGGACTGGACCCGAGGTTCTCTTCGCGCTATCCGCACAGCTTTTCCGGAGGAC
>DATIPL010000641.1:0-11777 GCA_035471965.1 Gammaproteobacteria bacterium | reverse complement strand
ACCTATCTCAAAATTGCTGTGCTTGCCGATACGGCGTTAAAAACAGACTCAAAATGCTCATTTACTATCGTGTAAACTCCGCTTTTTCGCCTGTTTTTGCCTTGTCTCGCCTGCGCTCGCAAATTTTGAGATAGGTTCATGTGAGACGTGACATGGTCATCGTCGCCTGGACGGGTCGCGGTACGCCCGAACCTATTTTTCATCCATTACTGACAAAAACTGCCCGATTATTCCTCATTCCCGTTTCGCACCGCTGGTTATGGATTCCGCTGCTTTAACTGTCACTCCCCTCACCACGGTCATAGGTGCCGAGATCGATGGGGTAGACATTGCATCGGACTTCGATAACAAAGCGCTCACGCGCATTCGAGCGGCGCTGATTGAACACCAGGTGATCTTTTTCCGTGATCAGAAGCTCTCCCTCGAGGATCTGGAAAATTTCAGCGCACGCTTCGGCCCCCTGTTGCGGGTCCCCTATGTCGAGCCCGTGGACGGTCATCCGAATGTCATTGCCGTCCTCAAGCAGGCGGAAGAGACCCGAATCAGTGTCTTCGGCGGGGAGTGGCATTCCGATTTCAGTTACCTGGAAGCGCCGCCCGGGCTCACCGTGCTGTACGCCATGGATGTGCCGCTGGGACGCGGCGACACGCTCTGGACCAGCATGTACGCGGCCTACGAGGGGTTGTCGGACGGATTCAGGCGAAAACTCGACCGCATGCGCGTAATGCACAGCGGCCACGTATATGGCGCAAAGCGACCGCGCTCCGCGCGCATGAGAACCAGCCAATCGATGAATATCAGCCGCGGCAACGCCGAAGCCGACATTGAACGGCCCCATCCGGCGGTACGTTTGCATCCGGAGTCGGGCCGCCCGGCGCTGTTCGTCAATCCAATCTACACAACGCGTTTTGAGGGAATGGAGGAAGCGGAAAGTCGCCCGCTACTGGATGCGCTCTACGCTGAAGCAACCCGACCCGAATATACCTGCCGGTTCGAATGGCGTAACGGGTCGGTCGCGGTATGGGATAACCGCTGCACGATGCACCTGGCAATCAACGATTACGACGGCCACAGGCGACTGCTGTACCGGACCACGGTTGGCGGGGAAAGACCTCGAGGGCCGCCGCGGAACAATTAAGGCGGCGGGCGGAACGCGCTGGGCAACTAGACCGACACTACCGCAAATACGGCGAACACTATTGCGCTCGCGCTGATCACCACGATGGACCAGAGCAGCGCGTCGGAGCCCAGCAACGATTCTGCATTGCCGGGCTGCCGCTTGGGGTCGAATCCGGGGATTCCTCTGGCGAATTCCAGCGTTGTTTTTTCCGAACTCTCCTGCGGCTGCGGGTCGATGCTGAATGTGTACTGCACGGGACCGATCTCTACCGTGTCGCCGTTGTTCAGCAACACCCTGGTGACCGCTTCACCGTTGACTTTAATGCCGTTGGTGCTGCCTGAATCTTCGATGTACCAGCAGTCGTCGCAGGGAAATACGCGCGCGTGCTTTCGCGACACGCCATCGGCGTTGAGCACGAAATGGTTTTCATCTCCGCGCCCGATGGTGACCTCCCCACCGTTCAGAAGGATCTCGATGCCGTTGCTTTCGCTCGAGCCAGAAGGCTGGCTCAAGGTGAGACGCGACCTGGGTGCATCGGCAGGCTTCTGGGACAGGCCGGGTGCCGCAATCACGGTCTTTGAATGAAGCTCCTGGTCCTCATTCATGTGCAAATCTCCCGCCCGCCAACCCGTGCCAGGGTCGCCAGGCTTTGCTTTGTCCGGGAGAAATGCGTGCAGTATCGACTTTCGCCCGGCTGGGTATAGAAGCAGTATAGATAAGGCCCGGGGAACCCGGCGGTCAGGCGGCGACCGTTAGTCCGGTCGAAGCAACCGTCAGTCGCGGGTCGGAAGTGGATTGCCGTCCATCTCAGCGTCGGCAACCCCCAGGTGGCGAAGAATGGTGGGCGCGATGTCCACGTTGCCACTGGGGAACTCTGTGGGGCCCGGCACGAACCGGCCACCATCGACGATGAGAAACGGGTTGGTTTCGTAAGGACCGAGACCACCATGTTGGCCGAGGCCGGGGGCGTCGGTGCTCATAAATCGGTCTCCGGCCACGTGGCCGAAGCCTCTTACGCCGAAACGATTATTCACGTCACGCTTGGCCATGCTGAAAGCGACGGCAAGATTGCCATGAGCCGTGAGGCCGACGTGTCCCAGCGACTTCCCAACGTAAACCTCGCCGCACCAACGTTGGGTCCCGAGCCACCGCGCGATCGAGTCGCGCCTGTCGGAAGCTGCGTCGCTCAGGTAGACGAGCGCCCCCATTCCGCTGGACGCGAACACAACGTCGCTCGAATCGGCCGAAGCCTTGTGCCCCGCTTCCACCAGCAGGTCTTCGACTGGAATAATTTCGTCGACGGTCTCATGACCGTGGTCGGAAGCAATCATGAGAAGCACGTCATCGCCTCGAGCACGAAGTACCTCTACGGTTTCTTTCACCGCAGCCGCGCAGCGATCCGATCCCAGGATCACTTCACGATGCTCCAAAGAGCCGAGTTCGAGACTGTGTTGCGAATGATCCGGCTCACATACCCAGGTGATGAATAGAGGCACATCCGGGTTTGAAGTCATGGCGTCACAAAATCGGGCCGTAGTCTCGGCATCGCCCGCGCCGTCGTAGCTTACTTCCAGGTGCGCGTCGCCTTTGATGGGCTCGAGCCCGGGGGAGAAGGAGCCGCTTCGGTGGTAAAGCCAGCCGTGGCCGTCGGGATCGAGCATATGCGCGGCACCGGCCGAGGAATTGGAATAGATCACTGCTCCACCGTGGTGGCGCACGCGTTCGGCGAGTGTCGGTCGCAGCAGAGTACGCCCGGTAGCCGCACGAAGGCGGTCACGAAACTCCGGTGGTCCTACCGACACTGGTTTCAGTCCGTCACCTTCATCCAAAGCAATCGCGTTGCCGAACAGGCCGTGTGTTCCCGGGTAACATCCGGTGGCGATAGAAGCGGAATTGACTCGAGTCGCGGAGGGAAACACGCTGCGGTGCCGGGCAAAGAATCGCGCACTTGCGGCGATGCGATGCAGCACCGGCGTATACTCGGGCGTCACCAGATCGGCGCGAAGACCATCGATGATCATGAGCACCGCTCGCTTCATCTTTTCGCAACGCGTGACGCGTAACACGTGACGCGACTTGACGGGCTGCCGGGCAGGGTACTGCTCATTGTCTCACGCATCACGCGTCACGCATCACCAGCTATTCCTCAGCTCCCTCAGCTTCAGAAACACCGTCTTCGGATCGGGATCGTCCGGGAGGTCGGGAAAGGCCTCGCGCAGCCTGGCAATGACCGTCGGGCTGTGCAGTCTGAAGAAAGTGTTGACCAGTTTCTCCAGGCCCAGGGTGGAAACGATGGCGTTCTCGGGATTGGTTTTTTTGACCGCATCCAGCATGGACCGGGCCTGCTCGTTGTCCGGCTCGCGGTCCAGGGTAAAGCCGAGGTTGTTGGCCCAATAGTCGTGGCCCGGATAGACCTGCGTGTGGTCGGAAAGCTTGGACAGCTGAGAGGCAAAGGTTTGGTAGAGCTCTTCCGGGTGACCGCCGTTGTGGCAGTTTCCGGCGCCGGCGTTGAACAGCGTGTCGCCGCAGAACAGCGCCGGCGTCTCGGTGTGGGAAAGCAGGCAGACGTGACTCATGGTGTGGCCGGGAGTGTCGAGGCATTCGAGCTCCACGGTCTTGCCCACTTCGACCACATCTCCGGCTTTCAGACCGACATCCATGTTCGGGATACGACTCCTGGCGTTGGCATGCGCCAGGAGCTTTGCCCCGGTCGCGGCAATCATCGGTCCGTTGCCGCCGATATGGTCGCCGTGCTCGTGTGTGTTCAGGATCTGCGTAATCTCGAAACCCTTCTCCTCGGCTCTGGCAAGACACTTCTTGTGGTCCAGCGGATCCACGGCCAGCGCCTCTCCGGTTTCGGGACAGGCGATAATGTAGTTGAAGTTGCGGTAGGCGTTGGCGGTCCAGATCTGTTCAACGATCACGACTTTCTCCAGTATCCTTGCTGTGGTTGAATTCTAACGGTTCGGGGATGTCGCCAAAACCCGCGCTCCGGGGAGGAATCCGGGGAGCTCCGACCCATCGATCGCCGCAACTGGGAAATCTCATGGTCACACGACCGCCGGCAGAAATCGGTATGCTCCTCGACGAAGTCGATACACCGGCTCTGCTCGTGGATCTGGATGCCTTCGAGCGCAATCTGGAATTGATGGCCGCCAACGCCGAGGCCGCTGGCGTGCGCCTGAGACCCCATGCCAAGACCCACAAGTGCGCGGTAATCGCCCGCCGCCAGATAATGCTGGGGGCGGTGGGCGTTTGCTGTCAGAAAGTAAGCGAGGCCGAGGCGCTGGTGCACGCGGGAGTACCAGACGTTCTGATCAGCAACGAGGTCGTCGGCCGGCGAAAGCTCGAACGCCTGGCCGCGCTCGCGAAGCAGGCACAGGTTGCCGTGTGCGTGGATGATGCGGCGAACGTTGGTGACGTGGATGCCGCCGCGGCCAAATTCGACACCGTTATCGACGTGCTTGTGGAGGTCAACGTCGGCGCCAATCGCTGCGGCGTCGCTCCCGGGGACGCCGTCCTGAATCTGGCCAAGCGAGTGGACGCGGCCGGGCACCTGCGATTCACCGGATTGCAGGCATATCAGGGACGGGCGCAGCACATGCGTGACTTCGAGCAACGTCGTACGGCCATCGACGCCGCCTGCGCCAGTACGCGGCAGACGGTGGAATTACTGCAACGCAACGATCTCGAGTGCGAGGTGATTGCGGGGGCGGGGACCGGTACCTGGGCGCTGGAGGCGGAAAGCGGGTTGTACAACGAGCTTCAGGTTGGGTCTTACGTATTTATGGACGCCGATTACGCTCGCAACAGGAATCCCGACGGCGGCCGTTTCGACGAGTTCGAGCACAGCCTGTTCGTCTATGCGACGGTGATGAGCCTGCCTGAGCCGACCCGCGCGGTGGTCGACGCGGGTCTCAAATCCATGGCCTTCGATTCGGGCATGCCCGAAGTCGTCGGCAGCGAGACCATGCGTTACGCCGGTGCGTCCGACGAGCACGGTAATTTGGACTTGAGCCAGTCCAACACCCGCATTGCGCTGGGCGACAAGCTGCGGCTCATTCCCGGGCACTGCGATCCAACCGTCAATCTCTACGACTGGTACGTATGTGTGCGCGGCAATCGGGTGGAGGCCCTTTGGCCCATCGTGGCCCGTGGCGCAGTGTGGTGATCGTTGATAGTCGGTAGACGGTGGACGGGAGCGGGTCGTGTTCATCCCCCCGTCTACCATCTACGAATCGGGCACAGACCTCAGGACTACCCGTCGCCGATCCGCGTGACCTTGTCTCCCTCCGTTTCCCACTCGAATCGCGGCAGCTTTGCAAACGCCTCTTTGAGCCCGTCCTGCCAGGCACTCTTGAATGCCAGATAGAACCTGGAGTTTTCCTTGATGGTCACGTGCCGCGCAAGCGCGAAGCTGTCTCTGGGATAGATCGCAAGCTGAAAGGGGGGACCCACGGTAATATTGGAACGCACCGTGGCTTCGAGGGAAACGAGGCTCAGCCGCGCCGCATCGTTGAGTGATAGACTGGAATCGATGATGCGATCCAGCATCGGCTTGCCGTACTTGCTTTCGCCTATCTGGAGGTAAGGCGTCTCGGGCGACGCGCTGATGTAATTGCCCTGCGGATAGACGAGAAACAGACCATGCGGCTCGCCACGGATCTGGCCGCCGATGATGAGCGTCGTTTCGCCACTCACGTTGCTTCGACTCAGCGCGTCGGCGTGCTTCGACTGGGCAAGCACGCTGACCCGGCCCAGATAGTCCGCCGCCTCGAACGGATATCTGACGGTTCGAAGGCTCTCTCGCCCGTCGTCCGCCTTCAGGTCCCGGGTCAGCCGATTGAGAACGTCCTGGGTGGTAGCGAGATTTCCCGCAGACAGCACCACGAACAGACGGTCATTTTCAGGGCTAAACACGTGCAGCTTGCTGTAGGAGGTGACGTAGTCGACGCCCGCATTGGTACGGGTATCCGCGGCGAACACGATCCCGTCGTTTAAAGTGATACCGAGGCAGTAGGTCATTTTTTTGCCGCGAGGTCCGGATTACTGGCGAGCGCGTAAGCGTGAAATCGCACCCCTACTCTTGGGCGTGAATTTTAGCCGTTTTTGAGCGCTGCATATCAGGGCGAGGCCGCGCTCAAGCGAGAATCTCCACCGGGTCGCCGGCACGCACGGGGCCAAGTCGCTCAGGCATCAGGTTACGTCCGAAATACACACAGCCGTCCGCCTCGCGGCGGTAGCGGCTCAAGGTGCGCAGGGGCTCCTGCTGAGGATGCCTTTCGGCGTTTTCGGGATCGATGGTTGTAACGGCGCAGCGGGCGCAGCGATCAACGGCCCGAAACACGGCATCGCCGACTCCAATTCGCTGCCAGTCGTCTTCGGCGTAGGCCCTTGTGCCGTCGGCGACCAGGTTGGGACGGAAGCGGCGAATGTCCATGGATGCCGGCAAGCGCCGGTTGAGATCGTCGAGAGACGCGCTGGAAATGATCAGCAGCGGATAATTGTCGGCGAAGCTCACCTCGCCTCGGACGTGAGCATGGCCAACGGAGCGGACGCATCCATCGTCCATATACGCCAGCCGGCAGCGAACGCCGAGGAAATCCGAAAGCCAGCCGTCCACGTCGGGACCGGCTGGAAGGGCTTTGCAGCGGTCGCTCCCAATCATTACCGTGCGCCGAGGTGTCCCGGGATCCGGGATCGGGACCTCGATTGTGGGCCTTCCCGGCGCGCTCATGATTAAGCGGTTCCCGCGCGGCTGGGCGAGGATCCGGACGAGCTTCGGGTACTCGCGGGCGGAAAGGAATCCGCCAGAGTCATCCGTGACGGCCCACCGACGGTCGCCAGCGAAACCGCGCGGTTCTACCGACGCTTCGGTTACCGCAATTGCGGCGGTGGACTTTACGGGGTAGATAAAAATCCCGGCGATTCGTACCTGCTCGGTCATGACCCGTCGCGCCGACGTGCCTCAACCCAGCCAGCGCCGTTTGAGTTGCGCATAGTTCAGCGCCAGCCACTGCAAAGCGATGATGGTCTTTCCGTTGACGATTTTTCCGGCCTTCAGCATTTCGAGCGCTTCGTCGACGCTGTAGACAATCACCTTGATATCCTCGTGCTCTTCGTCGAGACCGTGCACGCCCCCGGCGTCGCGTGCGTTTACGCGGCCGCAGAACAGGGCAACGGTTTCGCTGCATGCGCCCGGCGAAGACAGGTAACGCATCATCGGCACCAGGTCCGTGATCTCGCATCCGGCTTCTTCCCGGGTTTCACGTATGGCGACGTCTTCCGCCGATTCGCCCTCTTCGATAATCCCGGCAACGCCTTCCAGCAGCCACGGATCCCAGCCCACGGCATAGGGGCCGATTCGAAACTGCTCGATGAGCACCACCTGGTCGAGGATCGGATCCACCGGCAGCACCGCCGCCACCTGACCGCGCTCGAAAATCTCTCGGTCGATGGCCTCGCTCATTCCGCCTTCGTGGAGCGCGAACTTGAGACGGTACCGGAGGATCTGGAAGTAGCCGTCGAAGACAGTTCGCTTTTCGATGAGGTCGACTTTTCGATCTTCCCTGCTCATGCCGTCTGTTCGAATCCGATGAGCACGTTTACCGCGTTGATCCCTATATCCTCCACGGCATAACCGCCCTCCATGACGAAGAGCGTTGGCGTATTCAGACCGGCGATGGTTTCTCCCATGCGCAGATAGTCGTCGTTTTCCAGGCGAAAACGGGAAATCGGATCGTCTCTGAATGTGTCGACACCAAGCGAGACGACCAGCGCTTCCGGAGCGAATTCACGAATTCGACTCAGCGCCGTATCAAGAGCCACGGAGTAGTCCTCCCACGCGGTGCCGGCAGGCATGGGCAGATTGAGATTGAAACCTTCTCCCGCGCCCTCGCCGGTCTCGTCGGCATAGCCCAGATAGTAAGGAAATTCGGACCGTGGATCGCCGTGTAGAGACACGAACAATATGTCGCGGCGGACATAGAAGATGTCCTGGGTGCCGTTGCCGTGGTGATAGTCCACGTCCAGGACCGCAACGCTGCGTGCACCCGAGTTGCGCAGCGCCTGCGCGGCGATGGCCGCGTTATTGAGGTAGCAGTAGCCGCCGCCCAGATCGCGCATGGCGTGATGCCCCGGCGGCCGGCACAGTGAGAAGGCCGCTCGCTCGCCGCTGTCTAGAAAGCGGCAACCGGTCAGCGCCACGTCCGCGGCTGTGCGCACCGCCCGCCAGGTGCCCTCGACGATGGGGATGGCGACGTCGAAGGCATAATATCCGAGCCTTCCGTGGATGCTTTCCGGCGGGGTCTGTCGCAGACCCCGGCAGGGAAATACCCAGGCAATGGCGAATTGACCATCGCCTTCTTCCTCGACCCACTCGCTCCACGCGGATTCGAGAAACTGCACGTAATCCTTTGCGTGCACCGCGTGGATGGCGTCGTCGCCAAATCGATCCGGCCCGACAATCTCGCCGAAGCCCGTGTGTTTCAAGCGCTCGATGATCATCTCTGCCCGGCTCGGCATCTCGAACAGCGGCACCATCTCGCCGCGGTTGAGTTCCTTGGCTCCGTGATGAAGCTTGTGGTCTTCGCTGTATATGATCTTCATGAGTCTGCGGACACTCGTGAAGAAAGCTTAGCTGGCGGGGGCAGCGGCAGGGGAAACCGACTGCCGGTCCGGGTCGCGAAAAGGTGCGTCGACGATTACGAAGTCGTCAGGATAAAAGCCGTTGAAGGTGGTGCGGAGCGACAGCGTGTAGGCGCCAATACAGCCGAATTCAATCCAGTCGCCTTCATCCACGTCACCCGGCAGCAGCAGGCGTTGGGGTAACTCGTCGAGACCGTCGCAGGTGGGACCATAGGCCAGAAATTCGGTGTCGTGCGGCACCGGGCTGATCCCGGGGCGCACCCGCTTAAGCGGAAAACGTACGCCGATCACCATCCCGTGAAGACTCCCGTAGATACCGTCGTTCAGATAAATGCGCCGATCTTTGCGAAGCTCCACCCTGGTGAGCACGCTCATACTCTCCGCCACCAGGGCGCGACCGGGTTCACACATGAGCTCGCAATTCTCGAGTCCGAGCGAAGCGAACTCTCTTTCGATCGCCTCGATGAATTCTTCAAGCGCCGGCGGACTCGTGTCCGCATAGTGCGCCGGAAAACCGCCTCCGACATCAAGGCAGGTGATCTTCGACCTGCATATCCTCAGGGTTTTCCGCACCTGGTGGAAGGCATCAGCGAAGGCCCCGGGGGCAAGGCACTGAGAACCGACGTGAAAGCACAGACCCGTGGCGTAGCCTTCCGCGGCGGCGGCATCGAGGAGGAGGGAGGCATCTTCGACCGAGGCACCGAACTTGTCCGAGAGGTCGAATTTGACCCGCTCGCTCCGCGTGGCCAGCCTGACCATCACCACGATATCCTCATGACCCAGGACCTGGCGGAGTTTTTCGAGCTCCGCCGGGTGATCGACGACAAAGTGCCGGATCCCGAACTCGTGGCTCGCTCGGGCGATAGCGCTTCGTCCCTTCACCGCGTGCATGTAATAGCATCGGGCCTGAGGAAAACGGTCGCGAATCAGCTCCATTTCGCCGGGCGATGCGGTGTCGAATTCTCGGATCCCAGCGTCGTGCAGCCAGCCGAGCACCGCCGGGTGAGGATTGCTCTTGACGGCGAACATGACGCGTCCGGGAAACCGGCTGAGGAATGCGCGGGCCTGTTCGGCGACAATGCCCGGACGGAAACAATACATCGGCTGCTCGGGCGAAAGTGTGCTCGCCAGCTCTTCCACCGTTTTGAAACGCCGGTACAACTGAGTCTCGCTATGGCCTGTATCGCGGTGGCTAAATACGATACACGTGCGTTTAGGAAAGTTCTCCCTTGATTGGAAGGAGCGCCTGGTGCGGAGCTATGAGCCCATCGTAGAGACCTGGACCGTCACTAAGCCCGTGGTGGAGTCGAAAGGAGGGGTGGTGGCGTCGCAGCATCACTTCGCTTCCGACGTGGGTGCGCGTGTGCTCGAAGGCGGCGGCAACGCCGTGGACGCAGCGGTCGCGGCGGGGCTCGCTATCGGCACGGTGGAACCCTGGATGAGCGGCCTCGGCGGCGGTGGATACATGCTGGTGTACCGGGCGGCGGACGATCGCTGCGAGGTGGTGGATTTCGGTATGCGTGCTCCCTTTGCGCTCGATCCCGGTGACTATCCGCTGGCGGAAAGCGGCATGGACGGCGACCTGTTCGGCTGGCCGGCGGTGGTGGGCGATCGCAACGTGACCGGTCCACTGGCATTCGCGGCCCCCGGTTTCGCCGCCGGCATGTCCGTAGCGCTGCAACGCTTCGGCAGCATCTCCTGGCAGGACGCGCTGGGCCCCGCGATCGAAAGCGCGAAGCAGGGATTCGTCGCCGACTGGTATGCGACGCTGAAAATCGCCGCCGCGGCCAGAGGGCTGTCCGGGTTCCCGGAGAGCGCGCGCACCTATTTGCCGGACGGATTCGTCCCGGCCGGTGAATGGGGCGGGCCGCCGCCGAGAATCAATCTGGGCAATCTCGCTGAAACCCTGGTCCGTCTGAGCCGAGCGGGCGCGGAGGACTTCTATCACGGCGAGGTGGCCGACGCGCTGATCGAGGACGTTCGCGAGGCCGGAGGAAAACTCGCCAGGCAGGACCTCGAGCGGTACGAGGCCCGGGTGGTCCCCGCACTGGAACAGCGCTACCGGGGCGCCCGGGTATTTGCGGCGCCGAAGCTGACCGCCGGGCCGAGTCTCAACCGTGCGCTCCGGATCCTGGAAAGCGAGCTGAAACCAGGCGCCGCGCCGGACGCGTCGACCTACTCGGCATACGCGCAAAGTCTTTCTGTCAGCTACTCCGAGCGTCTGCAACAGATGGGCGACGTGTACAGCGGTGAAAGCTGCACCACCCATTTGAGCGTTGTCGACCGTGCGGGCAACATGGTGGCGCTGACTCAGACGCTGCTGTCGGTATTCGGCTCCAAGGTGATGCTGCCGCGGACCGGTATACTCATGAACAATGGCGTCATGTGGTTCAACCCGCGACCCGGCGGGCCCAACGCCATTGCGCCCGGCAAGCGGCCGCTCTCCAACATGTGCCCGACGATCACGGACCGCGGTGACGGTGTCCGAATTGCGCTCGGTGCGTCAGGCGGCCGCAGGATCATGCCGGCGGTGTTGCAGCTGATATCCTTTCTGGTGGATTACCGCATGGAGATCGGGGCGGCGGTGCATCAGCCGCGCATCGACGTGAGCGGGGCGCCGTCGGTGATCGTCGACAATCGACTGGACGGCGCCACGGTCGCAGGACTGAGCGACAGCTACGTCACTCATGTAACGCCGCACGGCGTGTATCCTGCTCTGTTCGCCTGTCCCAACGTAGTGATCCGGGACCAGCACCGTGGCCTTAACGCCGGTGGCGCTTTCGTCATGTCGCCCTGGGCGGCGGCGCGCTCGGAACGCGTCAACGCCGCGGATTGAGTAGACGTACCCGCCGCGACTTGAAGAAAGGCACCAGCGCCATGCCGGCGAGAAATCCGCCGATGTGGGCACCGAAGGCGATGCCCGCCACATCCTTGGGCGTTAACGAGGACTGCAGCAGCTGAAGCCCGAACCACAGCGCCAGCACGATCCCCGCCGGAAGCAGAATGACCT
>DATIPL010000640.1:0-4331 GCA_035471965.1 Gammaproteobacteria bacterium | reverse complement strand
GGTCTGCGGCCCGGCGCTGATTTTTGCTCACATGGTCGATCCATTACGTCTTATCATCGGCGTCACCGGCGCTTCCGGAGTCGTTTACGGAATCCGGTTGCTGGAGCTGCTTCAAACCACTGCGGTGGAAACTCATCTGGTGATGTCCAAGGCTGCGGAAATGACCATCGGCTACGAAACGGATCGCAAGGCCTCCGAAGTGAAAAAGCTCGCCGATATCTGCTACCCGGTCGCTGACGTCGGCGCGCCCATATCGTCCGGATCCTTTCGCACCGAGGGGATGATCATCGCGCCCTGCTCGGTACGCACGATTTCGGAGATCGCATCCGGCGTCACTTCGACACTGCTGACCCGGGCTGCAGACGTGGTGCTCAAGGAGCGTCGCCGGCTGGTGCTGCTTTTGAGGGAAACACCGCTCCACGCAGGGCATCTGCGCACCATGCTGCAAGTGACCGAGATGGGCGCCATCGTGATGCCTCCGGTGCCGGCGTTTTACGCCAGACCCGCAAACATCGACGAAATGATTTTGCAGACGCTGGGGCGGGCGCTGGATCTGTTCGGCATCGATGCGGGGGTCGTGCAACGCTGGGACGAGAAGAGGGATACGAAACGAAATGCCGTCGATTAGATCGACAACGGGGTCTCTCGGGCTCGTTATGCTGGTCGTCTCGGCGTCGGCGGCATCACCAGTGCTTGCTCAGCAGCAGGTCTTCGAACCGGTGGCTGTATCAGACGGCGTGCTCTCGAGGCCCAACGATCTGATCCTGTCCGCCGATGGTCGCGACCTGCCGGTGACGGATCTGGGTCATCACATCGTACGGGTCATGGATGCGGATACGCTGGCGGTCGTGGGCGAAATCGGATCGGGTGAGCTCTCGCCGCCCCACGATGCGGCCATGGACGACCGGGGGAGGCTGATGGTGGCGGACACCGGTAACGACCGGATCGCCATGTTCGAGATTAGGGAAGTCGGTGGACGACTGGTGGTCGAGCTCAGCAATGGACTCGGACGCCCCGAGAGGGTGGCGCAGGGACGTGACGGCCGGGTCTACGTAACCAGTGTCGCCGGCGGCCACATCACCGTCTTCAGCAACGGGCGCCGCGTCGCTCGTGCGGGCGGTCCAGGGAGCGGTCCTAGTCAATACAGCCGGCCCCACGACAAAGAGGTGGACGACAAGGGGTGGGTCATCGTCGCCGATCCGGGCAATAACCGCCTGCAGGTGCTTTCCGCGGATCTCGAGTTTCAGTTCAGTATCGGCGGCGCCCCGCCTCACGATTTCAACGGTCCCAAGTACTTCGCGCTGGATGATGAGGGCAGGTTATACGTGGGCGATCAGCACAACCACCGGCTGCTGGTGTTCGACCGGAATCCGGCGCTTCTGGCTCAGATGGGCACGGGGTCGGCGGGCGATTCGATGAACCCGCTCAACGGTCTCGAGCGCGTCGTAGTTCGCGGGATGGACGTTTGGATCGCCGATACCTACAACAACCGTGTCGTGCGCTATCGAAGAAAGGACGGCGGCTCGAGTTGAATGCCGGAGCGCCCATCGAATCATCGACTCTGATAACGCCAAGGAGAAGGAAAAAACCCAGAATACCCCGGCGGCCGACGATTCCAGCTGAAGATTCAATCGTTGCGGAAAGATTCGTCGACCCCCCGTTCGGGGGGCATCGAAGGCTCGCCGCTATTGAAATCCGATCGAGCGGGAGGAAACTCGGGTTTTCCCGCCCAGCGACGAATGCCGTTGGCGGCGTTCAACATACGTGGATTGCTCGTCATTTTCAGCAGCAGGCTGTGTTTACCCGGGAAGTCAATCAGCGCGATGGCGATTAGAATCGTCAGCAGACCCTGCCCCGGAATGAAGAGCATGATGATTCCAGCGAGCAGGAGCGCGGCACCGACGACGTTGCGCAGGACGATGAGCAGGAAAGCGACGACCGGGTGTCGCCCGCTGAAGCTTCTGGCGGGAATTCGGGCGAAGAAATCCACGGGAAGAAGGATTATCAGCCATGGAATCAGCAACGCAGTTCCGACCAGGAGCACGAATGAGCCGAGTCCCAGCAACCAGAACAGCTGCTCGTGGGTCTTGAGGGTCTGGAATATGGTCTCGATCACTCGTTCTTCTCTCCCGGTTGGATCCGCGGCAAGGTTCTCAGGAAATTGTATTTGCAATCCCGGCTGCGCCGAGTCGTCTAATGTGCATATAGCGCAAGAAAGGAAACCGTGAACGACGTTTCCTCATCGACATCGTCTCCGATGCCACGGCCCGGGGAGGGTGCGGCACTATCCGGTATGCGGCACAGGCTCCATATTCTCAATTACAACATACAGGCCGGCATGGCGTCGCGGCGCTACGCGGACTACCTTTTGCACAGCTGGAAGTACTTCCTGCCGCATCAGAACCGTTGGCGCAACTTCGATGCCATGGCTCACCGGCTCAAGCACTATGATCTTGTCGCGCTTCAGGAAACCGATCCCGGCAGCTTGCGCACCGGATTCGATAATTTCACTGAATACCTGGCCAGGCGCGCCGGTTTTCCCTATTGGTTCGAACAGATTAATCGCGAGGTAGGCAGCCTGTCCCGGCACGGCAATGCGATTCTCTGCCGGGATCGACCTTATGACGTCGTGGATCACAAGCTTCCGGGAATACGCGGCCGCGGCGCGCTCATTACGCAGTTCGGGCGGCCGAGAACGGGTCTCGCCGTCATCTCGGTGCACCTCGCTCTCGGCAGGCGGCCGAGGTTGCTGCAGATGGAGAGCCTTCGTGAATGCGTCAAGGAGTATGCTCACGTCGTGCTGATGGGAGATTTCAACTGCGAGCTGAACAGTCCCGAGATGCGCATGCTTTGCTCGTCAACTGGATTGCGCGCTCCGCGTAAGGCCGGGGACACTTTTCCGAGCTGGCGGCCGAGGCGCCGGATCGACCACATCCTGGTGACACCGGGTATCAGCATCGTAAAAGCCGATACGCTGGCCTGGAATTATTCTGATCATCTTCCAGTGGACATGCAGATCGAGCTGCCCAAGGAGGTGGAGCTGGAGCTGCATTGATTGGCTGGCGCCGCGGGCAGCGATTTGAATCCCGCCGAAGTGTGAAAGCGGACCTGCCCGGCGATCCCGGGGTCGACTTTTACGCGGGCGAGACACTATTCCTGGTCTTCTCGATGTACGGCGGGCCGCGGCGTCGAGCCTACAGATAGGGCGAGAAAAGCCAGGCCAACGCGTCCCTCGTGCGCACCGGCAGGGGGCGACCGTCGAGTTCGTCAAGCGTTATTTTCCGGGAGAGTCGCTGGATCGAATCCGTGTAATCCACCAGCCGTTGAACCAGCCCGCGATCGAAGATCTCCACGTTGAGCTCGAAATTCAATCTCAGGCTGCGAGGGTCGAGGTTGGCCGAACCCACCTGCGCGTAGAATTCGTCGATGATGAACAGCTTGGTATGGGCGAAGGGCGGCGGCTGGTAATAGGTGTGTATGCCGTATTCGATCATCTCCCAGAGCATTTTTCTCGTCGCCCAGTGCACGTACGGAAGGTTGTTCTTTCCCGGCATGATGATGGTGACGGCCGCGCCTCTGAGCGCCGCCGATTGCAGTGCTCCGATCATCTCTTGTGAAGGCAGAAAATACGGCGTAACGATGATCACACGCCGCCGCGCCGACGAGATCGCTCCTAAGAGAATCGTCGCCAGCGTATTGAAGTCCTCGTTGGGGCCCTCGGCGATAGCACGGCACACCGCGGTGGTCCGGGATTTGATGGCGTTTTCGGACCAGTCGTACGCCGCTCCCGGCGGAGTATCGTCCCCGGTGCAGTAGTGCCAGTCATCCAGAAATGTGCGTTCGAGCTGACCGACCACGGGTCCTTCGAAGCGGAAATGAATGTCACGGGCGCGCGCAGGCGGCTCCGGTGACTGCGCCAGGTGACGGTCGGCGATGTTCATCCCGCCGGTAAAGCCGGTCCTGCCGTCTATGATGAGCAGCTTGCGGTGATTTCTCAGATTGACGTAAAGCGTTGGCGGAATGATCTTCGGTGGCAGAAAGCGCGCCAGACGGACGCCGCGTTGCTTGAGCGGACGCCCGACGCGCCGCGGCAGCCCGTAGAACTCGCCCACGCCGTCGATGATTACCCGCACGTCGACACCCCGGCTCACCGCATTTCCCAACGATTCGACAAAACGCATGCCGGATTCGTCGCGCTGGAAAATGTAGGTCGAAAGCAGGACGAAGTTTTCTGCCGAGTCGATAGCGCGTAGCATTTCGGGATAGGCCGATTCACCGTCTGCCAGTGGCGAGATGATGTTTCCCGAGACCAGCGGATGGTGGGTAACAGC
>DATIPL010000639.1:0-2663 GCA_035471965.1 Gammaproteobacteria bacterium | reverse complement strand
ACGACGGCATCACCGACGAGCTGGTGCAGGCTGAGTATTTGATCCATCTCGAAGCCGTAATACGGCAACACCTTGGCGAACTGGCTCTTGCAGATGGCGCAGATTGCTACCAGGTGGGTGACGCGGTGACGATCGACCACCTCCTTGAGCGCCTGCATGCGTGGCAGCGCACCCTTGACCCGGAGCTCCACCAGATCGTCCGTAAGCAGGCCCCCGCCGCCACCGCAGCAGAACGTTGCTTCGCCGATAGTATCGGCGCGCATGTCATAGACATGGTTGCAAACCGCGGTGAGGACCTCTCGAGGCAGAATGAACTGTCCGCCGGGTATATTCCCCATGCGGGACCCGCGGGCGATGTTGCAGGAATCGTGGAATGTAACGCGGCGCTCGTCGTTGACGCTCGGATCCAGCGTGAGCGCGCCGCGCTTGATGAGATCGTGGGTGACTTCGACGATGTGCTGCGGGACCGGATAACGGGAGTCCAGAAAATCGAAGGGCCCGGCAAGCGTATTCAGAAAACTGTAAGCGACGCGCCAGGCGTGGCCGCATTCGCCGAATACGATGCGTTTGACTCCCAGTTCGAGGGCGGCGTCGCGAATGCGCAGGGCGACCCTGCGCATATTCTCGTAGCTGCCGACGAAGAGTCCGAAGTTGGCCGCTTCCGACGCATGGCTCGAGAGCGTCCAGCTGATGCCCGCCTGGTGGAGAACCTTGCCGTATCCGATGAGGCCGTCCACCTGAGGTTCGGCAAAGAAATCCGCGGACGGTGTGACCAGCAACACCTCGGCGCCCGACTCGTCGAGAGGGTAGCGCACCGGAACTCCCGTCTCCTCTTCCACGTCTTCCTCGAGACCCTCCAGGGTGTCGGCGAGCGCCGGCTGCGGCAGACCCAGGTTGTTGCCGAGCTTGTGAACCTTGCCGATTATCTCGTTGGTATATTTCTGTCCGATCCCGATGCTCGACATGATTTCCCGGGCCGCCATGGTGATCTCGGCGGTGTCGATGCCGAATGGGCAGTACACCGAGCAGCGTCGACATTCGGAGCACTGGTGGAAGTATCTGTACCAGTCGTCGAGGACATCCCTGGTGAGATCCTCGGCGCCCACAAGCCAGGGAAAGTACTTGCCGCTCAACGTGTAGTAACGGCGATAAACCTTGCGGAACAGATCCTGCCGCGCAACCGGCATGTTCTTGGGGTCGCCGGTGCCGAGAAAGTAATGACACTTTTCGGTGCAGGCGCCACACTTGACACAGGCATCCAGAAACACCTGGAGCGAGCGGTATTTGCCGACCAGCTCGCCCATCTTGTCGATGGCTCTCTGCTGCCAGTCGTCGACCAGCTCCCCCGGGTAGCCGAGGGACTGCTGCTGCTCCGGCGACGCCACGTAAGGCCGGCTGTGGGCCATTGCGCCCTCCACCACCACGGGAATTTCCGGATAGGGCTTGAGCTCGGGGGTCCGGAACTCGGGCTTGGCCATGGCGTCAGCGCCTCGGCGACTCCAAGTCCGCTGCCCACGGCGCCAGGTGGCGTTTCTCCCGCGGGTTGTCCACCTGGATGCGGGTGGGGCTGAAGAACACCGCCGGCGCGTGGAGCAGCTTGCTGAAGGGGAAGACGATCATCAGCACGGCCACGAGCACGAGGTGCGCGACCAGAAACCCGTCATTCGGCAGGGGCTGCCAGTCGAAGACCAGCAGCCCGAGAACGAAGGCTTTGACGGCGACGATATCGGTATGGCTCGCGGTGCGCATGACGAGACCGGTTGCGGCAATGGCTGCCAGCAGTGCGAGCATCAGATGATCGGATGGCGCGGAAATGTAACGCACCCGGTCAACCACGATCCGCCGCAGCCACAGACCTCCGAGTCCCGCCAGCATCACCGAACCCGAGTAGACACCGAGCTGCTGCGCCACGGCGACCCACGCCCACACCGGCTCGACGAGGTATCTGAGATGCCCGAGAAGCACGACCAGGAGGCTGAAATGGAAAAGCCAACCGAAGATCCATGTCGGCTTGTTTGCCTTGAACAGGCTGGTGAAGAGAACCAGCTCGCCGAGCATGCGCATCACCACGCCGGCTGCGCTGGTCGGGGCCGGGGTGGTGGGAATCTTGAGCGGGGCGGGCGTGCGCGCGTAACGGTTGATGCGATAGAGCAGGCCCGCGATCAGGATGAACGTAGCCGCATACAGCAATAGTGCACAGATTACGGTTAACGGCGACATCCAGAATCACGCATTGCCCTCAGTGTTCGTCCGGCGGATCAGACGCAGCCCGTCGGCTTGGGCAGGCCCGCATAGCGGCAGGCCTGCTTGGCGGGACCGTATGGAAACAGCTGGTACAAATACTTGGTGTTGCCCTTGTCCTTGCCGAGCTTCTTGCCGATAGCCTTGGTGAGCACCCGCACCGCCGGTGCGACCTGATACTCGTCGTAGTAGTCGCGCAGGAAGTTGATGACCTCCCAGTGATTGTCGGTTAGATCGCAGTCGTCCTCTTTCGCCATGTGCTCGGCTACTTCGGGACTCCAGTCGGCGAGCACCTGAATATAGCCCTCTTCGTCCGTTTCCAGCACCTTGCCGTTTATCTGTATAGACATTTCATGCTCCTGACATCTTTTCTTTCAAAGGCACGCATGGGTTGCGTCGTGCCTTACAACAAGATCAACGAA
>DATIPL010000638.1:0-4423 GCA_035471965.1 Gammaproteobacteria bacterium | reverse complement strand
GCATCTGCGCGCGCCTGGTGCCCTTGTAGGTAATTGTGCCGCCCTGGGGGTGATAAAAGCCGTTGATGCAGTTGAGCATGGAGCTCTTGCCGGCGCCGTTGGGGCCGATAATGGCGCGAATCTCCCCTTCGCGGACGTTGAAGGTGACATCCTCGAGCGCCTGTACGCCGCCGAAGCTGAGCGAAACGTCTTCTACATTGAGGAGAACGCCGCCAATCCTTCGCCCGTTGCTGCCGTTTCCCCTGGCCATCTTCCCTTCGCTTGTCAGCTCGCCTTCGCGACGGGAGCAATCACGTCCACGTTGCGCAGCTCGACGTCAGCTTTGATTTTTCCGGTGCGACCGTCCTCGAAGGTGACTTCGGTTTCCACGGCGCACCTGTCCATATCTGAATACAGCGCGTCAACGAGCTTTGAATAGCGCTCAGCCACGAATCCGCGTCGAACCTTGCGCGTGCGGGTCAGCTCCCCGTCGTCTGCGTCCAGCTCCTTGTGGAGAACCAGATATCGGCGGATTTGTGAGCCTGAAAGCTTCGAATCGGATGCGAGATCCGCGTTGACCTTTTCCACGCATTCGTGGATGAGATCGATGACTTCTTTTCGCGTGGCGAGCTCCTGATAGCTCGCATAGGGGATATTGTGCTTCTCTGCCCAGTTCCCGACCGCCTCCAGGTCGATATTGATGAAGGCGCCGACGTAGTCGCGGGCGTTTCCGTACGCCACGGCCTCCTTGATCTGAGGAAAGAACTTGAGCTTGTTCTCGATGTATTTGGGCGCAAACATCGTGCCGTCAATCAATTTGCCGACGTCCTTGGCGCGGTCGATGATCTTCAGATGCCCGTCCTCGTCGAAAAATCCCGCGTCTCCGGTGTGAACCCAGCCGTCCTCCGTTTTGGTTTCCGCAGTCGCTTCCGGGTTCTTGTAGTAAGAATGAAACACGCCCGGACCGCGATACATTACCTCACCGTTCTCGGCGATTCTTATCTCCACCTGTGGCGCGGGCGTACCCACGGTATCGGGCTTGATTTCGCCGTCAGGCTGCATGGTCACGAACACCGATGATTCGGTCTGACCGTAAAGCTGCTTCACGTTGACGCCCAGCGACCGGTAGAAATCGAAAATATCCGGGCCGATGGCTTCGCCTGCGGTATAGGCGATGCGGATGCGGGAAAGACCCAGGGTGTTCTTCAGCGGCCCGTAAATCAGCAGCGAGCCGAGGCCATACAGCAATCGCTTTCCAAGGGAGATCGGTTTTCCATCGAGCATCGGAATACCGATCCTTTTGGCCACTCCCATGAAGTAATGAAACAGCGCACGCTTCAGGGCGCTGGCGTCCTCCATTCGTATCATCACGGTGGTGAGCAGGCTTTCGTATACCCGGGGAGGTGCGAAGAAATAGGTGGGTCCGATTTCCCGCAGATCATGCATCACCGTCTCGGCGCTTTCAGGGCAGCTCACGCAAAAGCCGGCCACGTAGGCCTGGCCGTACGAGAAAATGTGATCGCCCACCCACGCCATCGGGAGATAGGCGAGAACTTCCTCATCCTGGCGCAGCCCATCGCGCTCGATTCCGTTCTTCGCCGTAATTCGAACGTTGTCGTGTGTCAGCATCACCCCCTTGGGTCGGCCGGTGGTGCCCGAGGTATAGAGAATGATGGAGACATCCGAACCCTTACCCTTTGCAACCTCTGACTCGAAGAAATCCGGACGCTTGGTGTCGAGCTCTCTTCCTTTTATCTGAACGTCCTTGGACGAATAGATGAAATCCTGATTGTAGTGACGCATGCCACGAGGGTCTTCGTAGATGATGGTCTGCAGCGTCGGGCACCGCTCTTTGATCTCCAGAAGCTTGTCCACCTGCTCCTGATTTTCTGCGACAGCAAAGCGAGCCTCGGCGTGGTCCATGACGAACTGGAGCTCCTCGGCGACGGAGTCCTGGTACATGGGTACGGGGATCCCGCCGAGGGACTGGACCGCGCACATGGCCCCGTAGAGCCTCGGACGGTTGTCGCCGATGATGGCCAGCTTGTCGCCCCGCCGGAAACCGAGGGCGGCGAGACCGCAGGCGAATTCGCGGACGTCCTTTGCCAGCTGGCGCCAGGTCCAGGACTGCCAGATACCGAATTCCTTTTCCCGCGCGGCGTGCTTGTCGCCATAGCGACGGGCATTCTCCAACAGGAGCTTGGGGAATGTGTCGAGCCTGGTGTCGAGCGACTTCTCGCTGCCTCGAGTCCCGGCAACAAGGCTCGCATCATTCATCGTTTTACTCCGTGTGCGTCCGCGCTGGCGGTGATCCAAGCGTCTTTTCCGCTCTGAGGGCGCTTCAATCCCCGGGGGCGGGCCGGTGGCAATTTTCCCGTCTATATCGTAACGGCATTAGGGTCCACTTCAAACGGCTGGAGGGTGAAAGCATTCCGCCGGAAAATGCCCCAGTCCAACCGCGACACGCGCCGGGGCGGCGCTCGGGACGTCCCCTGGCCCCTGCACGCGGTACCGCCGACTTACTTGGGTTGCATGCGGATGGCGCCGTCCAGGCGAATGACGTTTCCATTGAGCATCGCGTTCTCGATGACGTGACCCACCAGCCCGGCGTATTCGTCTGGGCGCCCGAGCCGGGACGGGAAAGGAACCTGGGCCGCCAGGCTGTCCTGCACCTCCTTCGAGAACCCGAGCATCATCGGGGTCGCCATCAGGCCAGGAGCGATAGTCACCACGCGCACGCCCATCCGCGCCAGCTCCCGGGCGATGGGCAGCGTCATGGAAACCACCCCTCCTTTCGAGGCGCTGTACGCTGCCTGTCCGATTTGCCCCTCGAATGCGGCGATGGAGGCGGTGCAGACAATCACGCCGCGCTCTCCGCTCTCGTTTACCGGCTCGAGCCCGACCATATCCGCCGCAGCAATGCGGGTCACGTTGAAAGTCCCGATTAAATTGACATTGACGACCCGCCTGAAATCATCGAGCGGCATTGGCCCTTCCCGGCCCACGACCCGTTTTGCCGGCGCGATTCCCGCGCAGTTGATGCAGAATCTCGCCGCACCGTGAGCTTCTCTTGCCTCGGCAACGGCGTCTTCGACGCTGGTTGCGTCCGAAACGTCGCAAGCGACTGCAACTCCACCGATCTCCTGCGCGACTTTGGATGCCGCTTCCGGGTCGAGATCAAGCACCGCGACTCGCGCGCCCCGGGCGGCCAGAAACCGAGCCGTTTCCGCCCCGAGGCCCGAGCCCCCTCCCGTGACGATAGCCGCGTGGCCCTCGATCTCCATCTGATCCCCCTGTTCGATAGCTGGTTACCGAAGTGGATACGATACTACTGCTGGTCAGCGCCGCGAGGAGGCAGTGTCTTGAGAAAACGCCGGTGAAGCTGGCGAAACTGCTCGGTGGCTCCCCGGTGCGCCCACTCGAACAGCACCATCTCCCGGGTCACGATTTCGATGCCGTGAGCACGCATGCGCTCTACGGCGATGGCGGCGTCTTCGGGGGTGCGGCTCGATACCGCGTCGGCGACCAGGAACACCGAGCGGCCCTTTTCTTTCAGCTCGACGGCGCTCTGCATCACGCACACGTGCGCCTCAATCCCTGCCACCACGATCTGATTGCGGCCGGCTCGCTCAATCCGCTCGTGGCATGAGGACTCCGATACACAGGAAAAGTGGTCCTTTCTGAGAACCGCATCAGCGGCAATTCGATCCCGAAGGCGCGGTACGGTGTGGCCGATACCTTCTGGATAGTGCTCCGTCGCGAAAACCGGCACGCCGACGACCTCGGCAACGCCGATCAGCCATTCGCAGTTCTCGATCACGCGTCCATGCTCATGAACGTGCGGCGCCAGGCGCTCCTGCACGTCAACGATGAGGAGCAGGGAGTCTGATGCCTTGAGCAGAGGGGACATAGTCAGTCCGAAAATCGAATGTCGAATATGGTAGATCGGGCATGAGACTTCACGCCCCCGTGGAAAAACCAGGGTTCCGCACCTGATTCTGGCAAATCGGAGGATCGTTGTTTCACTTCCCGAATTTCGACATTCGGTATTCGATATTCGATTCAGTCCAGCACGATCTCCGGCAACTCGCTCAACGTCTTGATCTCCACATCCGGCGCGTCCGGAAGCCGCTCTTCGGCCTGGCCGAAGCGATTGCACCAGGCGACGCGAAAACCGAAAGTTGCCGCGGCCGCCGCGTCCCAGGCATTGGAGGACTGGAAGCTCACCTGGGCGCGGCCGACGTCGAGTCGATCCAGCACCTGCTGGTAAACCTCGGGCGCCGGCTTGTATATGCCGAGATCGTCCACCGAGATGACCGCGTCCAGAAGCTCGCCCAGACCTGAGCCTTCCACCGCCGCCTCCAGCATTCTCGGCGATCCGTTGGAAAGCACCGCGGTGCGCATGCCGGCGCCCTTTAGCGCTTTCAGCACCCCGGGAACCTCG
>DATIPL010000637.1:0-3103 GCA_035471965.1 Gammaproteobacteria bacterium | reverse complement strand
GGCACATGCTGCCGCAGAGCTATCCCAACTACAAAACAGTGCATCGTCGTTTTCAGCAGTGGTGCCGAAGCGCGGTGCTTCGGGAGGTGATGGCGGACCTGGCCAACGCACTGCGTGAGCAAGGGGACATCGACGAGTCGGAGTGTTTCATCGACGCCATGTTCTCTCCGGCCAAGGGGGGCGGTGCCGAGGTGGGTCCGGGCCGGCGCGGTAAGGGTGTGAAAATCATGGGGATTGTGGACCGCCATGGATTGCCTTTGGCGGTCAGCACCCATGCGGCGAACCACCACGAGGTGACGCTGGTGCAGCTGAGCTTCGACTTCTACATGATTGAGGCGAAGCCCGAGAACCTGATTGGTGACCGCGCCGATGACAGCGACAAGCTGGATGCGGAGCTTAAGGAAGACGGCATCGAGATGATTGCGCCCCATCGCAAGAACCGAAAGAAGCCACGGACGCAAGACCGTCGCAGACTGCGTCGTTATGAGCGTCGCTGGCTGGTGGAGCGATTCTTTGCCTGGATTCAGTGGCAACGGCGTTTACTCATTCGGTGGGAATACTATGCCGAGAACTTCCTCGGCTTCGTCCAGCTCGCGACCATCGCTATCCTGCTCAAACAATTTTGAGATAGGTTCAAGTCTTATCCAAGCTTGCTGATTTTGGGACAGGTTCTCGCGAGGTGAATCGGTGCAATGCGCTTCGCTTATTGCACCCTACCGCCCTCGATGGTGAGCCAGGCGCATGTAGGAGCGAGCGACAGCTCGCGAACAGCCGCGGGCACGCCCCTGTGGGAGCGCAAGCTCGCGAACAGCCGCGGGCACGCCCCTGTGGGAGCGCAAGCTCGCGAACAGCGGCAGGCACCATCCCCTGTAGGAGCGAGCGACAGCTCGCGAATCTTCCAGGGCGGATGATGACACCTCGGCGCCCGGATGTGTCGCCAGGAGAATCGGCGCAATACGCTGTGCTCGCTGATTTTGAGATAGGTTCATGTTACTTGTCACAGGTAACATGTCACTGAATAGGGCGAAATTCGTCTGACACGTAATCAATAATCCGGCAGTTGAACTTTCGCTACAAATGTATGGTACGCCCGTCCACCGCCAGCGCCGCTTCGTGGATCGCTTCGGCCAGGGTGGGATGCGCGTGGATGGTGCGCGCGAGATCTTCGGAGCTGGCGTGAAACGCCATGGCCGTGACGGCTTCGGCGATGAGCTCGGATGCCTGCGCACCGAATATGTGTACGCCCAGGATCCGATCGCTTTTCTTGTCAGCCAGGATTTTCACCAGGCCGTCGGTTTCTCCGGCGCCCTGGGCGCGACCGATGGCGCGGTAGGGGAAACTGCCTTTACGGAACTCGATCCCGTCGTCGGAAAGCTCCGCCTCGGTTCTGCCCACCCAGGCGATTTCCGGGTGGGTGTAGACCACCCAGGGCACGAGATCGTGGTCGATATGAGCGGACTGTCCGGCAATGAACTCGGCCACGGCGACGCCTTCCTCGGAAGCCTTGTGGGCCAGCATGGGGCCGCGCACCACGTCGCCGATGGCCCAGATTCCCTCGACACCCGTGCGGCAATGACCGTCCACCTCGATGCGCCCCCGGTTGTCCACCTTGATGCCGGCTGCCTCCGGATGCAGTTCGTCGGTGAACGCGCGCCTGCCGACCGCCACCACGAGCTTGTCCACGTCGATGGACTGCTCGCCGTCTTTGTCCTCGAAGCTCACCTTGACGCCTTTTTTCCCAGCCTTGGAACCGGTGACTTTGGCGCCCAGGCGGATATCCAGGTTCTGCTTCTTGAACACCCGCTGCGCTTCCCTGGCAATGTCCCGATCCGCAGTCGCAAGAAAATCTTCGAGCGCTTCGAGGATTACGACCTCGGACCCAAGGCGGTTCCACACGCTGCCGAGCTCGAGCCCGATTACCCCGGCGCCGATGATGCCGAGACGTTCGGGCACTTCGGTAAAGGCGAGCGCGCCTTCGTTGTCGACGATTCGTTCGCCATCGATCTCAGCCACCGGGATCTCCACCGGCGCGGATCCGGTGGCGATGATAATGTTCTTGGCCTTGAGCGTATCTTTGTTCCCGGAGCCGTGGGGGGAAACTTCCACCTGTCGTTCTTCGAGCAGTCTTCCGTGTCCGTGGAAGGTGTCGACCTTGTTCTTCTTCAAAAGCCCCGCAACGCCTCGGGTGAGCGTCTGCACCACCTTGTCCTTGCGTTCCTGCATCCTGGCGACGTCGATCGTCGGGTTCTTGACTTCGATTCCATGGGCTGGAAACAGGTGCTGCAGATTGTGGTAGTGATGCGACGAGTCCAGCAACGCCTTCGACGGGATGCAGCCGACGTTGAGACAGGTACCGCCGAGCGCGGGTTTTCCGTCTGCGCCGAGCCATTCGTCCACGCACGCCGTCTTGAGACCGAGCTGGGCGCAGCGGATGGACGCAACGTAGCCGCCCGGGCCCGCGCCGATGACTACCACGTCGTATTCCTTCATGTGTTTTCCTCAGAGACGCCTTAATCAGGTGACAAGTGATCGGTGATTAGTAGGCCTGGTGACGCGTGACGCGTAATGCGTGACGCGAGAACCTTGGATGGTAGATGGTAGAAGGTAGATGGGGGCGGGCAATGTAAACACCTTCTTACCCCATCTACCATCTACTATCTACGAAAACCCAACGATGGGCGATCGATCCTCGAATACCGCCGTGCGGGCGTTCATACTTCCAGCAGCATTCGACCCGGATCTTCCAGCGCCTCCTTTATCGTCACAAGGAACAGCACCGCCTCCCGGCCGTCGATAATGCGGTGATCGTAGGAAAGCGCGAGATACATCATCGGACGCACCACGACCTGACCGTTTTCCACTACGGCGCGTTCCTGGGTCTTGTGCATGCCGAGAATTGCGCTTTGCGGAGGATTCAAAATCGGCGTGGACAGCATCGAGCCGAATACGCCGCCGTTCGAAATGGTGAACGTGCCACCCGTCAGCTCATCGATGCCGAGCGTTCCGTCTTTCGCTTTCTGCCCGAACTCGTTGATCTTGGCCTCGATCTCGGCGAAGGACAGCTTGTCCGCGTCGCGAACGATGGGCACGACGAGTCCGCGAG
>DATIPL010000636.1:0-3367 GCA_035471965.1 Gammaproteobacteria bacterium | reverse complement strand
CCGGAAATCACCTCCGGCGGTCTCCAGCCTGTGCGGGCCAGTGCCTGTCCACACGATTCACCACGGGCCGGCGCCGACCAGGCGCATATCGCGACCACCGCCGCCAGCGCGGCCAGAAATGGGAAAAGCCCGCCATCGAGTCCCCGATCCACCGATCTCCGGGAGCGCCGGCGCTCACCGTTTCTACGCCGGACGCCATGGCGCGGGCCTGCGGCGGGATTACAATCCGCCCTGACCAATGACTGCCACCTCTTTGTCCACCACCAGGAACACCGCCCTGCCGCTGCTGCTCGCGTCGACCATCGGCGTGAGCGCCGACACCACTGTGGTGCAGCACGATCTCACCGTCGATCTCGATCCCGGGTCCGGGCAGATCGAAGTCGTCGACCGGATTCGCGTCCCCGGGGAACTGACAGGCGCCGGGAACACCGTCGATTTCTACCTGAACTCCGCCTTCGAGCCTGCGCTGATCGGTTCCAACAGCAGACTCGAGGCCGACCGGGCGTCTGCAGTGAATAACTCAGAGCGCCGCTACCGCGTGAGACTTGCCGCAGATTCAAGCGGCCTGACATTAAGTTACGGCGGCAAGATTGCGCAAGCCGATGGCGCTTACGAACGTGGCCACGTCGGCGAGCAGGGCGTATACCTCACCGGAACGAGTGCCTGGTACCCGATTCTCGATGACAGCCTGGTGACATTTTCCATCCGGGCCCGCGCGCCGGAAGGATGGAGCGTGATCAGTCAGGGGGTGGACGCCGAGGCGGGAACCCAGGCCGCGCCGGGCACCCACTTCTGGCGGGAAACGCGGCCGCAAACTGACATTGTACTGCTGGCCGGGCGATACGCTGCCTACAAGCGCCGGTCGGCGGGCCTCGATACGCGGGTTTATCTCAGGAATCACGACCCCGCCCTTGCCGGGCGCTATCTGGAGGCGACGGCACATTATGTCGATCTTTATGCGCGGCTGCTCGGACCGTATCCCTACGAAAAGTTCGCCCTGGTGGAGAATTTCTGGGAGACCGGCTACGGCATGCCCACCCTCGCGCTGCTGGGTCCCCGCGTGATCCGCTTTCCCTTCATCCTGCACTCCTCTTTTCCCCACGAAATCCTGCACAACTGGTGGGGCAACGGCGTTTACCTCGAGCCCGGGGGCGGAAACTGGAGCGAAGGTCTGACCGCCTACCTGGCGGATCACCTGGTGCAGGAGCAGCGCGGGCGCGGCGCAGACTACCGGCGCGCCGCATTGCAGAAATATGCGAGCTATGTGGATGCCGCCGACGACTTTCCCTTGAGCGCGTTCCGCGGCAAGCACGGCGAGGTTTCTCAGGCAGTGGGCTATAACAAGGCGCTGATGTTCTTCCACATGCTCAGACAGCGCCTTGGAGACACAGAATTTCTCGACGGCTTGCGGCAATTCACCGCGCGGAACCGGTTCCAGCGGGCGGGGTATGACGATCTGCGCCGGGCATTCGAAGCCGCGAGCGGACTCGAGCTTTCCTTCGAGTTTCAGCAGTGGGTGGAGCGGACCGGCGCGCCGCAGCTGAGCGTGGATAACGTCGTAGTCGAGTCGGAGGGAGAAAGCCATCGTGTGAAAGGGGTAATCGCCCAGCAGCAGCCGGGGCTGCCCTATCGGCTGCGCGTGCCGGTGGCTGTTCAGCTCGACGGCCGCGCGAACGCGGTGCGCAAGGTCATCCCGATCGAGACCCGGCGCGAGCAATTCGAGCTCGAGCTGTCTTCACGGCCCGTCGCCCTGCACCTGGACCCGGAGTTCGATCTCTTCCGTCGCCTCGCTCCCGGCGAGGTGCCCGCCTCGCTGGGGGATCTTCTGGGCGCCAGGGATACGGTTTTCGTTCTCCCCGAAGCCGAAACGGCGGGCGCGAGGGACGCCTATGCAGGCCTGGTTCGAATCCTCGGTGGCAACAGGACCAAGAACGACTCTGAACGCTTTCCGGCGCGAGGGAGCGTTTGGCTGCTCGGCTGGGACAACGCACATCTGGATGCGCTTGGCGAAGCCGTCGCCGCGGACGGCGTTGCGTTCACCCCCGCGGGCCTGCGCCTCGGCGACGATGTGTACGAGCGTGGCGGAACCTGCGTGGTGATGGCGGCTCGCGAAGTGACGAATACCGGGCGGATCATCGGCTTCATCGGCTGCGACAATCCCCGGGCCGTCACCGGCCTTGCCCGCAAAATTCCCCATTACGGCAGATACGGATTTCTCGTCTTCAGCGGCGACGAACCGGTCAACGTGCGCAAAGACGAGTGGCCCGTGCGCGAATCCCCCATGACTGTCGGGCTCGATCCGCAACGGGGTGCGTTTCCGCCGCGGTTGCCGACGCGCCGTCCCCTCTCCGCCCAGCCATGAAAAAGCGGTGTCGGGCACCTTCTTTCCATATAATGGATTCAGGCCGCCGTTTCAGAGGAGTCGTGCCTCTGCTCCCACGCAAGAGAGACTGACCGCCGCGTTCAACTGTTCGCGTTCCACCTGGGAATCAGACACAAAATTCTCCCGATATCCGTCGCAGGGTTGAACCGACTACGGGAAGGATGAAGCTCGCCCACGCTGACACGGCCGAGGTGGAATTTCGATAAACGGAGCCGGGAACCTGATATTCGGGATGGCCGTTCGGCTTCGGCCGGAAGACTCAAGCCATCATTGAAATCATTGACAATGCCGCTGCCGGCCCGGTCCGGCGCACGCGCCAAGGACAAATCCCATGAGACGCACCACCGGCCGCAATTTTCTCTTCGTACCCGGGCCCACCAACGTTCCCGACCGCGTCCAGCGCGCCATGCTGGTAGCCATGGAGGACCACCGCTCATCGAAGTTTCCGGATCTCTCCACCAGCGTATTGACTGACCTGAAAAAGGTCTTCAAGACGAACGAGGGCCAGGTGTTCATCTTTCCCTCTTCCGGAACCGGCGCCTGGGAAGCCGCGCTCACCAACACGCTTTCCCCCGGCGACAAGATTCTCGCATCGCGCTTCGGCCAGTTCAGTCATCTTTGGGTCGACATGGCGCAGCGGCTCGACTTCGACGTCCAGGTCCTGGACGTGGAATGGGGTGAAGGCGTGCCGCTGGAGCGAACCGAGGAAATTCTGAGCGCCGACAAGCGGCACCAGATCAAGGGGATTCTCGCCTGCCACAACGAGACCGCCACCGGAGTAACCAGCGATATCGCGGGCCTTCGAAAAGTGATGGACGCGGCAAATCATCCGGCGCTGCTGTTCGTGGACGCGGTCAGCTCGCTCGCCAGCATCGATTTCTGCATGGACGACTGGCGCGTCGATCTCGCCGTCAGCGGATCGCAAAAGGGCCTGATGCTGCCGGCGGGGCTCGGCATTCTGGCGGTGAGCCAGAAGGCGTTGAA
>DATIPL010000635.1:0-9106 GCA_035471965.1 Gammaproteobacteria bacterium | reverse complement strand
TGTTCCGTCTCGCGGAAGGCCTCCTCGATGGCGGCCATCCCCTCGCCGGGCTTGTCGCCCGCAGCGCAGGCCTGCGCCAGCATGCCCAGGAACACCGCCAGGTCCTCGCTGGTGCCGATGCCGCGCAGCGTGCCGATGCCTTCGCGCATACAGGCAATGCTCCGCTCGACTTCACCCAGCCCGAAGAGCGCCCAGCCGCGAAAGATCGCTCCTTTGGCCCGGTGGGCGGCAAATTGCTCATTCTCGCTCAGCGCAATCATCTGCTCGGCGCGATGCCGCACTTCCCGGGTGTCCTGCCTGAAGCTGTGAAGCATGAGGGCAATGTCCATCGCGTGTGCCGTGCTGCCGGCGTGGGACAGCGCGCCGGCGACTTCGAATGCTTTGTCCATGTGCGCCAGAGCCTGCTGCGGATAACCCATGAGCCACAAGGACAGCGCCGCCTCTCCCTGGCCGCACACGGCCGGATCGTGGCCGCCGTAGACAGGAGCGTGGTGCGTGAAATCCCCGGACTGGTAGATCTCGACGCCTCGTTCCACGTGGCGCAGGCATTGTCGATGAAAGCCGAGATTGAACAGGCTGGCCCACTGGCAGTGATGCGCCTGAAGCTGAAGACCCGGGTCACCGAGATTGTCGGCCACCGCGAGCAGCCGGTCGGCGCGCTCGCGCTTGGTGAGATAGCTGCGGGAAGTGCGCCACTGTCCCCAGTACGCGGCGAAGTGAAGGGCTGAATCCGGCAGCTCCGCGCACAGCTCGACCGCGCGCGCGTAGACCTCTTTTGCATCCTGGGAACCGGACCCCTTGATGGCGATCTGCACCGGGCCGAGCGTAATCAGCAGGGAAAGCTCGAGCGCTCTGCGCACCGGTGTGTCGGGCAGATGCTCCAGCAGATCGAGCGCATTGGTCACGTGGCTCAGGGCCTCGAGATTCGCCGAGCGTGTGCTGGCGCGCTCGCCGGCCAGCTGCCAGTAGCGAATCGCCTTTTCGGTCAGACCCGTGCGCGAGTAGTGGTAGGCGAGAAGCTCGGGCTCGTTGGCCGAAGTTTCCGGAAAACGGGACTCCAGGCATTCGGCGATCTGAGCGTGCAGGATCTCGCGGCGCTTCCTCAACAGGCTGTTGTAGGCCGCGTCTCGAATCAAGGCGTGCTTGAACGCGTAGCGTGCCTCGGCGCCGGTAAAGCGACGGATGGCGAGGCCGGATGAAATCAGGCGATCCAGATGGGCCTGAAGCTCATCCTCCGGCAGCGAGGCGATCATCGAGATCAGGGAATGGGTGAAATCCTGGCCGATGACCGCGCCGATCTGCGCAGTCGACTTTGCGTCGCCGAGCTGATCCACCCGCGCCATCAGCGAATCCATGAGCGTGGCCGGAATCGTCCCCGAGAGGGCGGTCATCCCGCGCGCCCGGGGCGTGCCGTTTTTCCGCAACGCGCCGGACTCGAGCAGTGATTTCGCCAGCTCTTCGATGAACAGCGGCACGCCCTCTGTCTTATCCACGACCTGATAAATGATCTCCTTCGCCGGGTGTCGATCGCCGAACACGCTTTCCGCCAGTCTTTCTCCGTACTCCCGGTGAAGGCCGTTGAGCTTCAGCATCGATACGTTGGGCTTGTCGCTCCACGTGGGTGAAAACTCGGGACGGAAAGTCAAAATGAAGAGCGCACTGGCCTCCGCAATGCGATCGATGATGAAGGTCATCAATTCCAGTGAGGTCGGATCCATCCAGTGCACGTCCTCTATGGTGGCGAGCACCGGAAGCTGTCGGGCGCGACCGATGAGATGGCCGAGAATGGCGTCGAAGACGAGCTCCTTGCGCCGCTTGGGACTCAGCCGGGTGATTTCCTCGTCCCTTTCCGTGGGTATGGAAATCAAATGGGCGAAAAGAGGCAAGGACGCTTCATCCAGAACGGTGCGCAGCTTTTCCAGCTTCAATGCATCCGAGTCGTCCCGCTCGAATCCAGCCGCCCGTTCCAGCTGCCGGGTAAAGGGATACAGCGCGGTGTAGCGGTAGTAAGGCGAGCACTGATACTGCAGATGCGCATGAGGCTCCGACGCCACTTGCTCACGCAGCGCCTTGGCCAGGCGCGATTTGCCGATCCCGGCTTCCCCGCAGACGAGCAGCGCCTGCCCGGGCTTGGACTTTGCGTGATCCCACAGCCGGCGCATGAATTCGATCTCGTCGTTCCGGTTCACCCATGGTGTGAGAGCGACGTTGTGGGCAGCATCGAACCGGGTTTCGACCGCGCTCGGGCCGATCACCCGCCAGGCCACCACGGGCGCATGAAATCCTTTGAGCTTGCGCTCACCGAGCGATCGATACTCGAACGTTTCGAACAGCAGTCTGCGGGTTTCCTCTGAAATGACGACGGTATTGGGCTCTGCGAGAGATTGCAGCCGGGCGGCCAGATTGGGCGTGCTGCCGACGATCGCCTCTTCTTCCGACGACCCTTCGCCGATGACATCGCCGGCAACCACCAGGCCGGTCGCGATCCCCGTGCGCACCGCCAGAGACAGATTGCTGTCATAGGGCGCCTTGAGAGCGGAAACGGACTTCGTAATCTCGAGCGCGGCGTGGACCGCGCGCTCGGCGTCGTTCTCATGGGCCGACGGATAACCGAAAAGGACCAGGATGCCGTCTCCCATGAAGCGGGAGACATAGCCGTCATAACGTTCGATGACTGCTGCGCAGGTGCTCTGGAACAATCGAATGACGTCCCGAAGATCTTCGGGATCGATCTGGTGGGAAAGCGCGGTGGACTCGACCAGATCACAGAACATGACTGTGAGTTGACGACGCTCGGGCTCCCGGATCCGGCTCTTGCGGATATCGGGTGTCGAGCGCTGATCACCGCGACTCGACCGTCGACGGGCCATTCAGCTCACCTGACTTGCGGAATCCGTCACGTTGGAAAGCAGACGAAACCGATACTGCTATGGACCAAACAGCCCCGTCAAGCGCGCGTCCGGCGTCGAGATCGTCCTTGTTTGCCGCACGCGCAGGCTTCCAGCGCTTGTTTTCCAGGGCTCGAATAATTTTAATGGGCGGGCAAACCACGCAGTCGGTGCGGGAAACTGAAAAGGGGAGCGCCATGCAGCCTACCGCCGAGACGCTTACGGGAATCGACTTATTCCAGGATCTGGACGCCGACGATCGAGGGACAATCGCCAGGCGGTGCACGCTGCACCGATTCGCTCGAAACCGGGTTGTCGTCCGAGTCCAGGACAAGACGAACGATGTCTACTTTCTCGTCAGCGGGCTCGTTCGTGCAACCATGTTTTCGGTGTCCGGAAAAGAGGTCGCTTTTCGAGACCTGGGATCCGGAGAGGTCTTCGGCGACCTGGCCGCCATTGACGGTATGCCGCGATCGAGCTCAATCGTCGCGCTTCAAGACTCCCTGATTCTTTCCATGTCATCGGACGTGTTCTGGGAGATGATGAAGACCTATCCGTCGGTCGCGACGGCGGAGCTCAAGAGGCTCACCGCCCTCATCCGACTGCTGTCCGAGCGTGTGTTCGAATTCAGCACCCTGGGCGTACGAAACAGAATCCACGCGGAGCTCCTTCGCCTGGCGCAGGATCATCTTCTCGGTGACAACACGGCGAAGATCAGTCCGGCACCCAAGCATGCGGACGTTGCGAGCCGGATCAGCACCCACCGGGAAGCCGTGACCCGGGAGCTCAACCATCTCGAACATTCGGGTCTGATCGAGCGATCGAGCGGCGCGATTGTCATCCGCGACATGGCGCGTTTGTCGAAAATCGTCAAGGAAGTGAAGGGAGCGTAGTCCCCGGGCAGGGATGACGCGGGGCCGCAATGCGACATCGCCGGCATCCAGGCCTGCGGGCTGATTGAAGTTTTCCAAACCGGAAATCGCCCCCTGGTGTGAGAAAACTCACATCTGACCGGCGATTTGCGCCGCACGCCCCCCATCGAGCCTCGGATTCTCGTTCGCGAAGTGGCAATTGCCACAAGTCCGCCAGAGGAATTGTGCCACGCTTCATCCATCGAAAAAGCGTCTGAGGTGGAACGTCATGATCGCGTATAAGTTTGGAATCAAAAGCACCTGGACGGATTCGCCGTCTCAAAGGGCCGACGATTCGGATCGCGGCGGCTACGATTTTCACGCATTTTGCCTCGAGGTCATGGACGTGATCTGGGCCTGGGCGGTGGTCGCGGGTGCGGTGCTGCTGCTGATGTTCTTCGCCTGAGCGTTCCGTTCAGGCTCAGCGCGAGAGTCTCGCGTCCGGTAATTCGGTACATCGAGAATGCCGCGGGCAACGATTTCGACCCAATCGAAGTTGAACGAATTGGCCTCAGGGTCGACGACGTGCATCCGGAAAGCCGAGGAGGCAGCTCCTTGATCAAGCTCAAGCGAAGCGAGGCCCAGTGGCTTGCGTACGGGATGCGACTCGGAGTGTTTCTGAGTCGCCGCGGGAAACGGCTGAATCGGCAACTCGGTCGCATTCGCCGGCGCGGGGAAACGGAGATCGCCGAAGGAACCGCCGGGCGCGATCGGAAATTCGACGATGCGACCCATGCCGCCCGCTGACGCCCCCGGATAGACCGCCACGCGGCGCGGTTACTGGCGCACGGTCCGTCGGCCCGCACCCTCAGACTCGGGCCGGGGGTCGTTTGCAGAATCATTCCAGGCCCGGCGCCTGAAGCGCTTGTAAATCAGTGCAAGGCGGCATGAGCGTGGACCCGCGTCCCGCTCAGTCAAGCTCGCGATGACGCACGATGACGCTCTCGCGCCTGCCGCTCAGGTGCTCGGCGATTCTGTCCACCAGGTAGACCGAGCGGTGCTGGCCTCCCGTGCAGCCGATGGCGATATTGAGGTAAGCACGGTTGTCGTGCTCGAAGGCCGGGATCCACTCGTCCAAAAAACTCTCGAGACTCGCCAGCATCTTCGCCGCCTCCGGCTGATCTTTCAGATAACGCACCACCTCTTCGTCCTGGCCTGTGAGCGATCTCAACTCCGGCTTCCAAAAGGGATTGGGCAGGCAGCGGGCATCGAAAACCATGTCGGCGTCCTGGGGCACGCCGTTCTTGTAGCCGAAGGACTGCAGCAATACGGAGAAGCTGTTGGGCGCGCTTTCGTAGAGGCGCTGCCGCACCAGATCTCTCAGCTGGTAAAGGTGCGTGTGGGTAGTGTCGATGATCACGTCCGCGCTCTCGCGCAGCGGCGCCAGCAGCGCGCGCTCCCGGCTGATGGCTTCAGACAGCGGGCAGTCACTGGATGTCAGCGGATGCCTGCGACGGGTCTCCTTGAAGCGGGCGATGAGCACATTGTCCTCGGCTTCGAGGAAAATCACCTGGGGATTTATTCCGCCTTCGCCCAGCTGCTTGACCACGTCGGAAAACTTTTCCAGGCCGCGCCCGGCACCGCGTGCGTCCACCACCACGGCAACATGGCGCTCCCGGTCGGTGCCCGCGGCGCGGACCTGCTCCGCCAGCGCCGGCACCATGGTCATGGGGAGGTTGTCGACGCAGAAAAAGCCGAGATCTTCCAGTGCGCGCATGGCGATGCTCTTGCCGGCGCCGGAAAGACCGCTGATCAGGATCCAGTTCACGGATGGTGAGTCTTCAGCAGATAGTGCTTACCGTAGATAGTAGATGGTAGAAGGTAGATGGGGAATGACGGGGCTTGAAACAGCCGGCCCATCTACTACCTGCCATCGACCATCTACAAGGCGCCTGTAGGAATCAATACGACACTCGAAATCACGCAAGCGGTAAGCTCGCGCCATCAGTGTCGGTTTTCATCATCTCCCTGCATGAGCCGAATCTGGCGCTCGGCAAACTGCTGGGCGGCGTCGTAGCCTTTCTTCAGCAGCAGATGATTGCGCACGGTGCACTCCACCAGCACCGAGAGGTTGCGGCCCGGCGCAACGGGAAGCGTGTACTCGGGCACCGGCACGTCAAGGATCTTGCGCATCCGGCGAATGCCTTCAAGACGCTCCTCTGGACTCAAGCCGCCCGCGTCGAGCACCAGAAGCCGGACGATCAAACCCAGGTTCCGATCGCGTTTGACCGAGCCGTCGCCGAACAGTTCGCGCACGTTGACGATGCCCAATCCCCGGACTTCCATGAAGTCCTGCAGCTCCGGCGGGCAGCTTCCCTCGAGAATTCCCGGCGCGGTGAGATAAAACTCCGGGCTGTCGTCGGCGATCAGACGATGTCCCCGACTGATGAGCTCCAGGGCGAGCTCGCTCTTGCCCAGGCCCGCCTCGCCGGTGATGAGCACGCCTACGCCCATCACCTCGATGAATACTCCATGAACCACGTGACGGCGGGCGAAACGGCGGGCGATATCGTGCTGCAATGCCTGCACCACGGTTTCGCTGGCGACCCGGGATGCCAGCACCGGCGTCCCGGATTCGGCCGCCGCAGCGATAATGCTCTTGGGCGCCTTGAGCCCGTCGGCGATGATGATCAGGGCGGGAGTCGCGTCAAACAGTCGCGCGCTCACCGCGTCGGCATCCGCGCCCGAAAGCGCCTCCAGGTATCTGGTTTCGGATCGCCCGAGCACCTGCACCTGGTGGGGGCGCACCAGGTTCATGTGCCCGACCAGATTCGCCGGCCAGCTTGACGAGTCGTCGGCGCGCAGCGCCCGGTTGCCTCCGGAACGGCCCGATATCCATTCCAGCTCCAGTCCCCCTGCGTGGCGCGCATAAAGCGAGTCTACGGTGAGGTCCTGGGCCTTTGCGTTCACCTGGGGCTCCGTTGCAGTGCTTGCCACTTCCTCAACGGCTCTGGTTGAACTCGCCGCCGACGTGTCGAACTCAGGCTTTCGCGAGGAATCCGCCGAGCAGGCTGGACAGCTCCTCCGGCGTCGTCGCCTCGCGCACCGCGCGCACCGACTCCGGATCGCTGAAGGCTTCGGCAAGATTGGCGAGTATGTGCAGATGCTCGTCAGCGGATTCTTCGGGAACGATGAGGCCGACGATGAGATCCACCGGCTGGCCGTCGGGAGCGTCGAAGTCGACCCCGTTTCTGAGCGTGAGCGCCGCGCCCACCGCCGAGTGAACGTGGATCATGCGGCCGTGAGGAATGGCGACGCCGTGGCCGAGCCCCGTGCTGCCGAGTTTCTCCCTGGAGACGAGGCAGTTGAGCACGTCGCGCGGGGTCAGGTCGTCGTGGCCCCCGGAGATGAGCTCGCTCAAGACCTCCAGCGCCCGCTTCTTGCTCGTGATGTCCGCATGGCATCGGGCGCGATTCGGAATCAGAAGCGGGGTTTTGCTCATCACACTTGCACTCGAATCGGCCGTGCCCGTTGAATCGTCCTTTGAAGGCATAGCTGACCGGGCGCCGGACGGCGGCGCCTCTCCCGGATCTTCGCCGAGAATGAGCGCCCGACCCCTGCGTCCGCCAAGCCTGATTCGCCTGAGCGGAAGCATCCGGCCAAACCCGGCTTTTCTGCCGTAAGGGATTATTCCTCCTGCAGGGCCTTGAGCCCACCTTCGCTGCGACGGTGATCGCTCAGCTTCTCTTTGTGCCGCCGGATCTGACGATCGAGCTTGTCCGTCATGGCGTCGATTGCGGCATACATATCCTGCCCCGTCGCGTCCGCAAACAGTATCCCTCCGGAGACGTGAACCGACGCTTCGGCTTTTTGAACCTGCTTTTCCACCGTGAGCACCACGTGAGCGTTGGTTACGTGATCGAAGTGCCGCTCGAGCTTGCTCAGCTTGCTCGAGACATAATCACGCAACGGTTCGCTGATTTCTACATGGTGTCCACTCAAATTTATTTGCATTTTCAGGCTCCTTTCGCTTCCCGTGCCGCTCGGCATGGGAGTCGGTGGAAACACGTTGAAGGGCTCCTCGCGGCGGGCAGAAAGAGAAGCATTTACAGGAAAACAACTCCGCACGGAGGTTTTTTTCTGCTGCTTGTCGGGCATGAAATCCATGCGCGTGAAAATTCAGGTAAGAGACCTGCGTTCGGTAGAGGAGGGAATGGCCATGGCCTCACGATATTTGGCTACCGTTCTTCGTGCAACCTTGATGCCCTGCTCCGAGAGAATGGCCGCGAGCTTGCTGTCGCTCAACGGTCTGGATGGATTCTCGGCGGCGATGAGCTTTTTCAACAGGGCGCGAATTGCGGTCGAAGAGCATTCGGCGCCGCTCTTGGTATAGACATGGCTGGAAAAGAAGAATTTGAGCTCGAATATTCCCCGCGGCGTGTGCATGTATTTCCGCGTCGTCACCCGGGAAATGGTCGACTCGTGCATCTCCACTTCCTCCGCGATGTCGTGGAGCACCATGGGTTTCATGGCTTCTTCCCCGTATTCGAGAAAGCCCTGCTGGCGTTCGACGATGGTCTTGGCGACCTTGAGCAAGGTGTCGTTGCGGCTCTTCAGGCTCTTGATGAACCAGCGCGCTTCCTGCAGGTGTGACTTCAAGCAGTCCTTGTCGGCGCCGCTCTCGGCGCCGCGCATGAGTCGGGCGTAGTGCGAATTGACTCGCAGCCTGGGAAATGCGTCGCTGTTCAGCTCGACCCGCCAGGCGCCGTTTTGCTTGCGCACGAACACGTCGGGTATCACATACTCCGCGGGCGCCGGCTGGATTTGCGACCCGGGACGAGGGTTCAAGCTTTGAATCAGGTAGATGACCTGCTTCAAGGCGTCCTCGTCCAGCTTCATGATCTTTTTCAGCTGCGCGTAGTCCCGGGACGCCAGAAGCTCCAGATTCTTGTCCACCAGCTCGATTGCTTCCTTTCGCCAGCGCTTGTCTTCCGGAAGCTGACTCAGCTGTCGCATGAGACATTCGCGCAGGTCGCGCGCCGCTACGCCTACGGGATCGAAGTTCTGGATCTGGTGCAGCACCGCCTCGATCTCGTCCACCTCGACCTCGAGCTGCTGCGCCGAAAGACTTTCCCGCAGTTCCTCGATGCTCAGCCGCAGATACCCGTCGTCGCTTACCGCGTCGATAATCACTGCGCCGATTGCCGCGTCGGTTTCGGAAAAGCGCATCAGGCTCATTTGCCAGAAGAGATGGTCCCCCAGCGTCTCCGCCGCGCTGCGCTGAAACTCGCCATCGGAGAAGTCGGTATTCCCGGCGCCGCTCGAGTACGTCGGTATGCTGTCGTAGATGTCCTCCCAGGCGCTGTC
>DATIPL010000634.1:0-4184 GCA_035471965.1 Gammaproteobacteria bacterium | reverse complement strand
CAGCCGATGGGCGCGAAAAGTCTCCAGCAGCGTTTCCCGCCGACCTGGAGATTCGGCGACAAACAGAACGCGGCCCCGGAAATCGTTGACGAAGCGTTCGACCGCCGCCAGCGGTTCTTCGGCCCGGGCGTCCACCGGGAGCCGCAGCGGCGTACGGGTGGCGAAGGCGTGCTGCGCGCCGTCCAAGGATTCTTCGAAGCGCCGCAGGCGCACGCGCATGAAAGGTTTGAAAAGGGCGTAGGTTTGCGAGCTGTCGATAAACATTTCGTCCGGTGGCAGCAGCGGCCGCTCGCGGTCGTGAGCGCGTTCCGAATACCGTTCGCGCACGTCCGAGCTGAAAGCCTGCGCCGCCTCGTAAACGTCCTCGTACTCGATGACCAGGGATTCGGGGGGAAGGTAATCGAACAGTGTCGCCGTTTGCTCGAAAAACAGCGGCAGGTAGTACTCGATCCCGGCCGGGCGCAATCCGCTGCTGACGTCACGGTAAATGGGGCAATCGTTGGGGTCGCCTTCGAAGCGTTCCCGCCATGCCTGGCGGAATCGGCGTACGGCTTCGTCCGTCATGGGAAACTCCCGCGCCGGCAGGAGGCGTACGTGTTCGACGGATTCAGCCGAACGCTGTGACTCCGGATCGAAGGTACGGATGGACTCGATGTCTTCGTCGAACAGATCCAGCCGCAGCGGCTCGCTTCCGCCCATGGGAAAGAGATCGATGATGGCGCCCCGCACTGCGAACTCGCCGTGCTCCATCACCTGGCTCACGCAGCGGTATCCCGCGGACTCCAGGCGGTTGCGGAAAGCATCCACCTCGAGGCGCTCCCCTACCCGAAGCTCGAGGCTGTGGGCGCTGACGTAGTGAGCGGGAGGCATGCGCACCATGAGTGACGTGACGGGGGTCACCAGGATCCCGCGCCGAAACTCCGGCAGGCGGCGCAGAATATCGAGACGATCGGAGACGATATCCTGGTGCGGTGAGAAAACGTCATAAGGCAGCGTTTCCCAGTCGGGAAAGTGCATGACCGGGACCGAATCGGTTGCGGCGAGAAAGAAACTGAGTTCGGTTTCCAGCCTGATCGCCGTTGCGGGGTCCGGTACCACCACCACCACGGGACCAGCGTGGCGTTCGGCGGCGCTGGCGACCGCGAGCCCGCGGCTTGCGCCGTAGAGACGGGTCCAGTCCATCCGCGCCCCGACTTTTCCCGGCAGCGGCGGATCGAGTGGGCTCAGGTTGTGGTTCTTGCTCAACTTTCGAGGATCGAATGGACGCCGGAAAGAATGCTCAGGGATCCGGCGCACGGGCGCAGTATTCTGCTCAATGCCGCGGCCCGGGGCAAATGATTGGGGAATTTCTTAGATAGCAGATGGGAAAACTGAGTTTCTAATACCCGACCCCATCTCCCATCTACTATCTACCGGGCTTCGATATTCGACATTCGATTTTCGGGGACAGTCTCCGCCGCCCTACGACCTGCCGCCTGCATACTCGTCCGCTTCCCAGCACCTCACTTCGAAGCCATCGCGCTCCGTCACCAGCGTAGCCACATAGCCCTCGCCGGGATCGAGCTGGGTGATCGTCCAGTCTCCGTGAAAGCGTCCCTGCCAGCGGTCGCCGAGCAGCGCGGGCGGTGCATCCGGGTCTACGCTCACGTCGAAGCTTCCGAGTCCGCCGCCCAGTCCGGTTCCGATGGCTTTCAGCACCGCCTCCTTGCGCGTCCAGCAGGTGAAAAAAGCGCGCAAGCGCACGCTTTCAGGCAGCTTTGAATAGTGATAGTGCTCGAGCGGTGAAAAATATCGGCGGACGAGCTTTTCCCATTGAAGATTGTGGCGAATTCGCTCGATGTCGATGCCGATTTCGCGCTTCAGCGTCAGGGCGATGAGCGCCATGTTCGATGTGTGGGTCATGTTGAATTGAATCCCGGCATCGGCGAAGCGGCCGCCGAGGTAGGGTTTTCCCTTCGGCCCGCGACTGAATTCGAGGGATTCAGGATCGGCATCGACCACTTTCCCGATCAGAATGCGTGTGAGCCCCTGGGCGATGATGTACTGCCGGCGCTTGTCCCTTACGCGCATGCGCTTTGCTCTGGCCTGCTGATCCGGTGACAGCACCGAGCCGAAGTTCGCGGCTCGCTCTTCGTTCAGGGCGGTCGAGATGCGCCAGACATCGACGTGCCCGGAGCTCAGGCGAAGGTCGGCGGGCGGGTCGTTCCAGGAGGTCAAGAAAGGGATCAAAAAACGAATGGCGTAAATCGAATATCGCTATTGAGGGGCTGTTAACCCTATTAAGGGGACAGTGTAGGTATTTGCGTTTGGCACCGATCATTCACGACGGCCGATAGCGCAAATCCGTATACTGTCCCTTTATGGCTTCGGGCAGCAGACGCCGTTCACCTCAACGCCGCTTCGGGGCCGTAGCGCCGGATCAAAGTGGTGAAATAGCCGCGGTAGAACGCCACGGCGCTGGCGCCGTTGGCGCTGACGTCGTAGATTTTCCAACCTGCGCCGCTCCAGTAACAGCGAAACTGCAGATGCACCATTCCGCCGGCGTCGGTGATCACGCGAATGTCTACCGTCGCTTCGTTTCCGCTGTATCCGGCGCGGGCCGGAAATATCTGTATCTGCGGCAGGGGACGCGCGTAGGTGCCCAGGTTTCTCGCCAACGCGTCGAGGAACATGGTCTCGAGCTTTTCCGCCATCCGCTGGCGCTGATCGGGTGATAAACGGCGGTAAAGCGGCCCCGCCGCCCATTGCGCCATATAGGCAAAATCAAAATGGGGCGCAATCTCGTGAGAGAGAAACATCCTCAGCGCCTCGGGACTGGGGTTGCCGGCGCCGATGAGATAGCCGATCAGCCGATCCAGGCCCTGCCGCAGCATCTGATCCGGTGTCGCCGGTGTCTGAGCGTAGTCCTGGGCCCATCCGCCCGAGGGACCTCGGCCGTGAGTCGTGGCGTGAGACGTCATTGGCGCGAGGCCAATACACAGGGCGAGCAGGATGATTCTCATGGGTGCTCCAGACAGTGCCGCAAGTTTGTGGCCCGCCCGACAGTCCGTGCCGGCGAGAAGAGAGGAGGAGAATAACGCGAATCAGGTCGCTTCGCCGGCTTCTACGTTGGCCTCTATCGGCTCGAATCGGAAACTCAGGCTGCCGTTCTCGACTCCGATTCGGACGGTGCCGCCGCCAACCAGCCGCCCGAACAGCAACTCTTCCGCCAGCGGACGCTTGATGTTTTCCTGAATAACACGGGCCATCGGGCGGGCGCCCATCTTCGGGTCGAACCCATGTTCTGCCAGCCACTCGCGGGCATCCTCGTCGACGTCGATGGCGACCCGCTTTTCCTCCAGCTGACCCTCGAGCTCGATGATGAACTTGTCCACCACGTGACCAATGGTTTTCTCGTCAAGCGCACCGAATTCGACGATGGCGTCGAGTCGGTTTCGAAACTCCGGAGTGAAGGTGCGCTTGATGACTTCGAGACTGTCGCCAGTGTGGTCCTGCTGAGTGAAGCCGATGCTGGGTCGGCTCATCTGCTCGGCGCCGCAGTTGGTGGTCATCACCAGAACGATGTTGCGGAAATCCGCCTTGCGTCCGTTATTGTCGGTCAAGGTGCCGTGATCCATGACCTGGAGCAACAAATTGAATACGTCGGGATGCGCCTTTTCGACCTCGTCCAGCAGCAGCACCGCGTGGGGATGCTTGTTGATTTCCTCCGTCAGCAGACCGCCCTGATCGAAGCCGACGTAGCCGGGCGGCGCGCCGATGAGCCGCGAAACGGTGTGCCGCTCCATGTATTCCGACATGTCGAAGCGCACCAGCTCGATACCCATGATGCGGGCCAGCTGTCGGGTCACCTCGGTCTTGCCCACCCCCGTCGGTCCGGCAAAAAGGAAGGAGCCGATGGGCTTTTCCACCTCGCGCAGGCCGGAACGCGCCATCTTTATGGCGGCAGACAATGTCTGGATCGCGCTGTCCTGCCCGTAAACCACCATTTTGAGATCGCGATCGAGGTTGCGCAGCACGTCCTTGTCGGAGGTGGACACCGTCTTGGGCGGCACTCTCGCCATTCGCGAGATTACGGTTTCGATCTCGCCGACGCCAATGGTCTTCTTCCGCCGTGACGGCGGCAGAAGCTTCTGCGTGGCGCCGGCCTCGTCGATGACGTCGATGGCCTTGTCGGGCAGATATCG
>DATIPL010000633.1:0-2224 GCA_035471965.1 Gammaproteobacteria bacterium | reverse complement strand
ATCCTGCTCAGCAGCCTGCTTCTCTTCATCGTCGAGCTGGACAAATTCACCTATCGGAAACGCCGGGGAAACAAGGTCTCTCGGGACGCCGGAAGCTAATGAAAATGCCCGGGCCTCTTCTCGTCGCGTAACCCTCCGGCGATGGCGAGCGTGGCGATGAAAACGACGAGGTCCTTGATCAGATACTGACCCTCGGGCGTCGGTGCGAAAGGAAAAGCGTAAAAGCACACGTCCGCCTTCAGCAGGAAAGCCAGTATCACCCCGGGCAGGCGAATGACCAGCAAAAGGATGGCGACCCGAACCAGTGGCCGGATGATCAGGCATACGCCGATTGCCACCTCCCACCAGCCGAGAATGAGCACGATCGTCTCCGGGTCACCCCAATAGACGGTATGGGCCAGTATCGAGCTGGTGGTCTTGTGTCCGAGCGGCTTGAGCAGGCCGAACCAGATGAACAGTGTCCCCAGCGATATGCGATGGAGCCAGTGGGCGTAACGCAGGAACAGCGCAATCAGCCATCGATCGAATTTACTGATCTGCTCGAGTAAGTCATTCATCTCTCGTTTCCAGTGGTTCAAGCACGCCTCTTCCCGCGCAGCCCGCGGAGAATTCCGGCGCCGGCGCTCGTCAACCGACGAGCTTGCGAAAGAACGGAATCGGGAACGATTTCAGCAACATGTGCTGGAACAGTTCGTCCACGGGCAGAAAAGTCTGCCTCCCGTTTTCCCTGCCGGCAGGAATTTCGACGCGCCGTTTGATCGGCGTCAACACGCTTCAGTGTGAAATTCGGAAAATAACACACAGGACGAAATGCCAGTCGGCAGGAGGATCGGAAATGGCAACGAAAGCTGAAGACATTCCGGTAAAGAAACAACCGGAAAAGCAGGAAATGAGCGCGCCCGGCGGGAGAGCGTACCCTCCCCTGATGAGTCTTCGTCAACAGGTCGATCGGTTGTTCGACCAGTTCCTCGACGAAGGCTGGATGCGGCCGATGACGGGTTTTTCCGGCATCTGGGATTCACCGCTGTTCAAATCGGCAGGGATGGACATGCGCGGCCTGATGGAAAGCCCCCGCACCGACATGAGCGAGTCGGACAAAGAATACGAGCTCTCCATCGAGCTGCCCGGAATGAGCGAGAAAGACGTGGAGGTCACGGTTCACGACAACATGATCACGCTCAAGGGCGAGAAGAAGTCGGAGCGCGAAACAATGGAGAAGGACTACCACATCGCGGAGCGCAGCTACGGAAGCGTTCGGCGGACCTTCTCGATGCCATCCGACGTCGACTCCGATAAGGTCAAAGCCAGCTTCTCGAAGGGGGTGCTCACCGTGCATCTTCCCAAGACCAACGAGGCACGCGCGAAGCCTCTGAAGGTAGACGTCAAGGGAGAATAGCGAGGCGACGCAGTCGAGCCCGGTTGACTTTCGGGAAAGCGCGGTCCGCCCGGACCGCGCTTTTTTCATTGATTCTTTATCAGAGCCGGCGTGGTTCTCTGCCCCGGCGTTTCACTCCTCCCGCAGAATCTCCGCCGGCGACGTCGTCGCGATGCGGTACGCCGGGTAAAGACCGGCGAGCAGCGCCGCGGCGAGCGAGAGCACCAGCGCGTTGGCCAGCAGCGCCGGGTCCACCTCGAAGGACATGCTCCAGCCGAAGGAGCGCCGGTTGATGACTTTCACCAGCATCAGCGCCAGCAGCACGCCGAGGGGAAGCGCCAGCAGCCCGGCCACCAGCCCCAGCACCCCGGTCTGGGCCTCGGCGATACCGAAGAGCTGGGCGCGGGTCAAACCCAGGGCGCGGAGCACCGCGAACTCGCGTCCAAGCTCGAGCTGAATCGCCATGAGCGCGCTCAGTATCCCGACGAAGGCGATCACCACCGCGAGCAGACGCAGCACATTGGTGATGGTGAAGGTGCGATCGAACACCTCCAGGGAAAGCTCGCGGATGGTGGCGGTATCGGCTATCGAAAGCGTCTGGTCGCCGCTTGCCGCCGCGTCCAGCCGGCGGCGCAGCTCACCGAGATCGCTGCCCGCGGCCGCATACACGCCGATGGTGGTGATGCCGTCGTCATTCCAGTAACGCATGAAGGTCGCCCGGCTCATCAACACCATGCCGCGATCGGTGCTGTAGTCTCGAAATACGCCGGCCACCTCGAACGGCACCAGGCCCTCATTGGTCAACAGCGCGAGGGAGTCGCCGGCGTCGATGCCCCTGCGCAAGGCGAT
>DATIPL010000632.1:0-2680 GCA_035471965.1 Gammaproteobacteria bacterium | reverse complement strand
ATTCGGATCAGGTCTGAGAGAGTTCCGGCTCCGGCTTTTTTCTAGTCAATCAATTGTAGTCGACGGTTTCAACGGCGACCCCACGGATTCGGCCAGTCGAGTTCGATGTCGACAAGAAGGAAAATCGAAAAGCGGCGGTCTCGAGAAAGCGCGGGATCAGGTCGCGCCGGCAGAGCGTACAGCTGAAGCTATTCCCCTGCCGCGGCGGCAGATGCTGGCGCATCCAGATCCACGCTTCGAGTCCAGCCGAATTTATCCCGGACCTCGCCGAGCTGGATTCCGGTGATGGTGTCGTAGAGCTTGCGGGTGAGCGGGCCTGCGCCGACGGCGCGCATTTCGTGTCGTCGTCCCTTGTAGGCGATGGCGCCCACCGGACAAATCACTGCAGCCGTGCCCGCGCCGAAGATCTCTTCCAGCGCTCCTGAACGCATGCCGTCGATGACCTCGTCGATGTCCACGAGACGCTCTTCCACCGGCATGCCCTGATCCTTCAACAACGTGATGACGCTGTCCCGGGTGACCCCGGGAAGAATGGTGCCGTGCAGCTCGGGCGTGACCACGGTATCCCTGAACTTGAAGAAGATATTCATGGCCCCGACCTCTTCAACGTAACGGTGCTCGGCGCCGTCCAGCCACAGCACCTGGGCGTAGCCCTCGCTTCGGCCCAGCTCGCCGGGATAAAGGCTGGCGGCATAGTTACCGGCAGTCTTGGCGTAGCCCATGCCGCCCGGGGCCGCGCGCGTGTATTTTTCCTCGGCCTTGAGCTCGATGGCTTTGACGTCGTCCTGGAAGTATTTGCGCACCGGCGCCGTCATGACCACGAAGCGGAACGTGCGTGCGGGGCGCACTTCCAGGTGACTTTCGGTGCCGAAAACGATGGGCCGAATGTAAAGGGACTGGCCCCGGACGCGCGGGATCCAGGCGTGGTCGAGCCGAATGAGGTGCTCGATCGCTGCGTGAAACGCCGCGGACTCGATGGGGGGAATGCACAGGCGCCTGCAGGATTCCAGCAGCCGTTTCGCGTTCATGTCAGGGCGAAAGACCCGCACTACCCCGTCGCCGCCGCAGAACGCCTTGAGCCCTTCGAAGACCGCCTGCCCGTAGTGAAGCGAGAGCGCCGAAGGATGTAACGGGAGCGGACCGAAGGGAAGGATCTCGGGACGCTGCCAGCGGCCGTCCTCGAACACCATGCTGAACATATGGTCGCAGAAGACGTCGCCGAAACCGAGGTCGTCGAAGTCCACTTCACCGAGCCGGCTCTTCTCTACCGTCTGGATGCGCAGGTCGGGGAATATGGACATGTCTCGCTCTTCAGGCTCCCTGCGGGCGTTATCGCTCGAATTCGTCGCTTCACCGCCCGCGGAGGGGCGAGAGCCTTAAGCATATGCGGAAGCTCCGCCCCGGACAAATCAGGGACTTCCGGGCGTTGCCCATCGATCCTGTAGACTTCGGCGGCCGTTATGAATCTCTCCGTCGTCTTCACCACCCTGGCCATGCTGGCGGTGCTCACCACCTCGAGCCTGGCGGTGTTCGCCGTGGCGGTGCTTGCTCCTGAGGCCGCGCCGGATCTGAGCCTGGACCCGAAGCTCATCGGGCCCTACACCTCGGTGGTTTATTTCGTCGCCGCCGTCGTGGGGGCGATCACCGGCGGGCTCATTGCCCGCTTCGGCGCCATCCGGGTGTGCCAGTCCACCATGGTGGCCGCGGCCGCGGCCATGCTGCTCCTGGCCGCGGGGCATCCCCTGGCTGCGCTGCTCTCCGCCTGCGTACTGGGATTCAACTACGGTCCATTCAATCCCGCCAGCGCCCACATCCTCTCGGGGCTGACCAGCGCCAGATGGCAGCCGTTCGTTTTCTCACTGAAGCAAACCGGGGTGCCGCTGGGGGGTGCCCTCGCCGGCGCGCTGGTTCCCCTGCTGGTGACTGGCTTTGGCTGGCGCGGCGCGGCGCTTGCCGTGGGCGTCGTGGGCCTGGTGGTGGCAGTGCTGCTACAGCCGCTCCGCTCTCGATTCGATCAGGGATCGGGGCCGGTGAGCCTTACCGCCTTGATCAACGTCTGGGCGCCGGTGCGCCGGGTGATGCTCGACCCCATTCTACGACGCTACACGCTCACCGCGTTTGCGTATGCCGGCTGCCAGGTGAGCTCGGGCGTATTCATGGTCGTGTATCTGACCGAGAGCCACGGTCTCACGCTCACCGTTGCCGGTTTGATACTGGCCGGCATGCAAGTGGGAGGCTTCGCCGGACGACTGATCTGGGGTGCGGCTTCCGAGAGATTATTGAGCTCACGGCACATGCTCGTCTCGCTCGGGGTCATGGCGGCAGTTTTTCTCGTTCTCACGGCCATGATCAGCGGCGCATGGCCGATGCCCGTCATCGTTATCGTCGCAACCCTGCTCGGCATGAGCACCTTCGGCTGGAACGGGGTCATGCTCTCGGAGATTGCGACGCATTCGCCACCGGGAATGGCGGCGGAGACCACCGCCGGTATGCAGCTGGTGATGTTCGGCGGGGTGGTGATTTTTCCCGTGGTATTCGGTCTCCTCGCGGCCAACGCCGGTTACTCCGCGGCATTCGGCGCGCTGGCGGTGCTCGCCGCATGGGGGGCAGGGTTGTTGTGGCAGAAGTCGGATGAAGCGACGACTGATCAGTGACCCGTACGGGCGGCATGCCCCAAAAC
>DATIPL010000631.1:0-1501 GCA_035471965.1 Gammaproteobacteria bacterium | reverse complement strand
CCCCCGTTGCGACGACATCAACGTCAGAGCAAATCAAAAAATGCGAGTTTCCGCGGCGGATGCACAAGGTCAGCCGGCTGTTCCTCGACGCTTACGTCGGCGACAACCTTTCGCTCTCCGAGTTCAGGCGGCGGTTTTCGCTGCCCAATTCGGACTACGTGGCGCTGGCGTCGTGTATCACTCGTCAAGAGTGAACCCCACCTTCATCGTCACCTGCCAGTGCGCCACCGCGTTGTCCTCGATGTGTCCGCGGATCTCGTTGATCTGAAACCACTTGAGGTTGTGAATGGTCTTCGATGCCCGAGCGACGGCCTTGGTCACCGCGTCCTCGATGTTACTGGTGGACGAGCCGGTGAGCTCGAGTGATTTGTAGATATGGTCCGGCATTTTTCCTCCCCTCAGTTGCAAGATTTGTTCGGTGCAATACGCTTCGCTATTGCGCCCTACGCGTCGTTGATGGTGAACCGCACGCCGTTATGATCGCGGCTTTCCGGCCCGAGCAGATAGACGTAAGCATCTGCAATTGCTTCGGCCGCTTTATAGCTGCCGGGATTTTTACCTGGATAAGCCGCCTGGCGCAGTCGGGTTCGGGTGGGTCCGGGGTCGATGCTGTTCACGCGCACGTTCGGGGTCGCCTCCAGCTCGTCGGCGAGCACTTCCATCATGCGCTCGGCCGCGGCCTTGGAGGCGGCGTAGGCGCCCCAGTAGGCGCGCCCCCGGCGGCCTTCGGCGGCGCCGGTGAAGACGATGCGGGCGTCATCGGATTTTCTCAGCAGCGGCAGGCAGGCGCGGGTCAGCAGGTAGGGCGCGTGCACGTTGACCTGGAAGCTCAAGGCCCAGTCTTCCGGGTCGGAGTTTTCCATCGAGCTCAACGCTTTGAGATGCGCGGCGTTGTGCAGCAGACCGTCCAGGCGACCGAACTCCTTGTCGACGTTCTCGGCAAGCTCATCGTAATGTTGCGCCGTGGCGCCGGAGAGATCCATGGGATAGATGGCGGGCTTCGGTCCCTCGGCTTCGACGATGGCGTCGTAAACCTTCTCCAGCTTTCTCACCGTGCGCCCGAGCAGGATCACGGTGGCGCCGAAGGATCCGCAGGCCAGCGACACCGCTTTGCCGATGCCGTCGCCGGCGCCGGTGATCAGAATAACCCGGTCGGCCAGCACCTGCGGCGGCGGGTCGTAAGCGGGCAATGGGGTGGGTTCGGGCATAGGGGTTTTCAGATTCTTGAGTGGTGAATTTTTTGTCCGGTGCAATACGCTTCGCTATTGCACCCTACGGCTCCTGCAATGTTTGTTCGAACACAAAATTTGTCCGGTGCAATACGCTTCGCTATTGCACCCTACGGCTCCGGGGGCGCGCTTGTTCCATGCTCGTTCGAACGCAAGATTCATTCGGCGCAATACGCTTGGCTATAGCACCCTACGGCTCTGTAGCGACGGGGGCGCATTGTTGCAATTTCTTTACTAACGCAGGATTTGTCCGGTGCAATACGCTTCGCTAT
>DATIPL010000630.1:0-2192 GCA_035471965.1 Gammaproteobacteria bacterium | reverse complement strand
GAGCTGCTGCTTGTATTCGGGGTCTCGTGGCGGGTCGAAGGCCTGTCCCTGGGCCGCAAGCCAAGCCTTTCCGCTTCCGGCGAGCGCCGAGGCGAGCGCATCGTCACCTTTACGCTTGTCGGAAAAAACCAGGTCGATGACCACGCTCCTGGCGCCGAGCGAATCCAGGTGCTCGACCACCGAAGCAAAGACATCGCGGTCATACGGCCAGGGCCCCAACCTGGGTTCCAGAGACGCCATGGCCGTTTCGTCGACGTCGACAATGAGCATGTCCTCAAAGCGGCTCTCCGGCGACGTCGCGGCGTGAACCGCATCATTGATCCAACGATCCAGGTAAAAGAACAGCGATGTGCTCTCAACGAGCAACGCCAGACCGAGGGCGACGCCGAACACCACAGTCAACCCCCCGAACCGCCGCGCGAGAGCGAGCACGCCGTGAAACGATCCGCCCCGATTCGGATTCATCATTTCAGTTCAGGCGAAGCTCGGCCAGGCGCTGAAAGCCCAAAGCCATGCCTTTATTGGTTATCGCGAAACTCGGCCGCATCGAGCTCGTGCTTACTGAGCAGCTTGTAGAAGTCGGTGCGGTTTCGCCCCGCAAGGCGGGCGGCATTGGATACCTGGCCTCCGGTTATTCGCAGAACACTGATCAGATATTCGCGCTCGAAGTTCTTCTTGGCGTCGTCGAGCGGAATCACTTCGCCGGGCCGCTGACTGAGCGCCGTCTTGACCATTTCAGCGGTGATGATTTCTCCGCTGGAGAGCACGGCGCACTGCTCTAAGACGTTGCCGAGCTGGCGCACGTTGCCCGGCCATGAAACGGAAGTGAGTATTTTCTTCGCCTCCGGCGCGAGCTTCCTTTGCCCGAGCTCGTGTCGTTTGCAAAGCCTGCTCAGCAGATGGTCCGCGATCGGGCTGATGTCTTCTCGCCGATCTTCGAGCGACGGCATGTGCAAAGGCACCACGCTGAGACGGTAGTAGAGGTCCTCCCTGAACTCGCCGTCCTCGACCGCCCGGGCCAGATCGCGGTGGGTCGCCGAAACCACGCGCACGTCCACGGGAAAGCTCTTGGTGGAGCCGACCGGACGCACCTCGAAATCTTGCAACACACGTAACAGCTTGGACTGCAACGCCAGCGGCATATCGCCGATCTCGTCCAGAAACATGGTGCCGCCGCTGGCGGCACGAAACAGGCCGTCGTGGCGGTTGGCAGCGCCGCTGAATGAACCCTTCTCGTGGCCGAACAGCTCCGACTCCAGGAGCTGTTCGGGAATCGCGCTGCAGTTGACGCTGACGAAGTCCTCACCCTGGCGCCGGCTGCCTTGGTGAATGGCCCTGGCGAGCAGCTCTTTTCCGGTGCCGGTGCTGCCGGAAATGAGCACCGTGCTGTCCACCGAGGAAACCATCCTGGCGCGATCCAGCAGATCCGCCATCAGCTTGCTCTGATAAACGATGTCGCCGGCGAAATCGTCGCTTTCGGCGGCGCGTCGAATCCCGGATTTCGCCAGCGCCTCTTTCAAAGCCCCAAGCAGCTCGGTTCGTTCCAGGGGTTTGGTGAGAAACGCGGAAACGCCGAGATGGGCCGCCTTCATGGCGTCGGCGATAACCGCCTGCCCGCTCACCATGATCACGGGCATGATGGGATCCCGGCGGTGTATTTCGCTGAGAAGCTTGAGCCCGTCCATGCCGTTCATGACCAGGTCGGTGATCACCACATCGGGACGCTCCTGGTCCAAACGCTCCAGGGCCTGGCGGCCGTCCCGAGCGGTGTCCGGCGAGGCGCCCTCGGACTCGACCCACCTCACCAGCAAATTACGCATATCCTCGTCGTCATCGACGATGAGCAGCCGAACATCTCTTATCGACGGTGACTTATCGGTCATTTTTCGTATTGGCGTCGGTTATTCCGATTTCCGTGGCGCTGAAGGCCGCATCGACCACGCCGGGAAGGTGCCAGGCCCGCGAACCCGGACCCCGCCGGGGCAGTCGATTGACCCTAAGATCTTAGTCGGTGGAATTGAGGGTGCAGACGAAAAAGGAATTTTCCGCGATGAGAGTTTCCCGCTGGAACCGGTACTATCCACTTCCAACGCCATCGGCGCCCCCGGGTGCTCGACGTTCTGAAGGCCCACCCGGTTCCACCTGAATCCGAGGAGTGTTGGAAATGATTGTTAAGCTATGTTTCCGTGGTC
>DATIPL010000629.1:0-3299 GCA_035471965.1 Gammaproteobacteria bacterium | reverse complement strand
CTCATCGGCCCGCGTATCGGTGAAATGGACGGTCACCGATATATTGACTACATCGCCCCCGGAATCATCATGATGTCGGTGATCACCAACTCATACTCCAACGTGGTTTCTTCGTTTTTCGGGGCGAGATTTCAGAAGTTCGTCGAGGAAATGCTGGTCTCGCCGACGCCGATGTATCTGATACTTCTCGGCTACGTGGGTGGCGGCGTTGCGCGCGGTCTTCTTGTGGGCGTTGCGGTGAGCGCCGTGACCTTCGTTTTCGCGGATTTGCGCATCGAGCATGCGCTGGTGACCTTTCTGGTGGTGATTCTGACAGCGGTGCTGTTTTCTCTTGCGGGATTCATCAACGCCATCTTCGCCAAGAACTTCGACGACATCGCAATCGTACCGACGTTCGTCCTGACACCTCTGACCTATCTGGGCGGCGTGTTTTATTCGATCCAGCTGCTGCCGGACTTCTGGCAAACGGTTTCGTTGCTGAACCCGATCCTCTACATGGTGAACGCGTTTCGTTACGGCATCCTTGGGATAAGCGATATCGGAATCGAAACCGCCTTCGGCATCATCTGCCTTTTTATCCTGATACTGTATTTCGGCTGTCTGACCCTGCTGAATCGCGGCTACGGCATCAGGAGCTGAGGCGGACCGGCTTCATTGACCGGCTCGGGCCTGACCTGCGCCGCTTCGCGGCTGAGCATGGCGAGCTTGCGCGGGAGTCCCCACCGGTACCCGCCCAGAAGTCCTGACTTTCGTATCGCGCGGTGACAGGGAATGAGATAGGCAACGGCATTGACGCCGGCGGCGCCGGCCGCGGCGCGCACCGCCTCAGACCTGTGCGCCCGACGGGCAAGCTCGGAATAGCTCACCATCGAGCCTGGCGGCACCTTCAGCAGCGCTTCCCACACTTTGACCTGAAAACGACTGCCGCGGACGAGAACGTTCAGGGGCCCGGCGGTCTGCGTTTCGAGCCGGGGGCTGAAGATGCGCTCAGCGAGGGCAGCCGTTCCGCGCGGGTCCTCCACCAGCGAGGCGTTCTCGAATCCCCTGATGAGCGATTCGAACGCCTCCCCGCGGTCACCTCCAGTGACGAAAGCGAGGCCGCAAATCCCGCGGTCGGTGGTCAGAATCAGGCACTCGCCGAACGGCGAAGGGTGATAGCCGAAGCGGATCTCCAGTCCCTCGCCGCGCCGTTTGTATTCTCCCGGGGTCACCGCTTCCAGGGTGACAAATAGATCGTGCAGTCGGCCCGCGCCCGAGAGCCCGGCGCTGAATGCGGCATCGAGAACGCTTTCTGAAGCGTTGAGGCATCTCTTTGCGCGTTCCAGGCTCAGGAACTGGACGAACTTCTTCGGGCTCAAGCCCACCCAGCGGGAGAACACCCGTTGAAAGTGGAAGGGCGTGAGACCTGCGCGCCCCGCGATGGTCTCGAGCGGCGGCTGAGCGTCGAAATTTTCCACCAGCCACTCGAGGGTTGTTTCCATGCGCTGATAATCCCGGGCGAGGGCGCTGAGCTCCGGGCCGCCGATCCCGCCGCGGAAAGGCACGGTGCTTGCTTGAGCGTTCATGACGGAGGCGACTCCATGAGATAGAAGAACTCGGCACAGGCTATGCCCGGGCGCCCCGGTGCGCCACCCGGATCTTGCTGACTAGCGCTTCGTCAGAAACCTTTCCTCGAGCTCGAAACCCAGTCCGAGAAGCCCGCGCCGGGCGGAATCCGTAATAATGCTCGAGCTGATCACGGCATGCTTCCTGAAGCCTTTATCCCGGGCGAATTTCTCCAGGCCCGAAAAAATCTGCTCCGTTTCCCGGCTCCAGTACACGACGTCGAATGGAAGCACCACCAGGATCGCGCCGTCCCGCGTCGTAGCGAGAAGAATGTGACCCGCGGCGACGAGGCCTCGGAGCGATCCCGTTCGCTCCTGGTAAGCAGAGAGCATTTTTGCCGCCTGCAGGTACGCCAGGGCCGCTTCCTCCGATGCCGCAGACTGGGCGGCACGCAGCAGCGCGCCCCGGTTCTCGACTCCGGCGAGAAAGGCTGCATACTCCGTGATCGCCGTCTTGTGCCGAGGTGAAAGCACCGGATGTGAAAGAAATGCGTTCGCGAGGTCCTCGTCGATTCCCGACGACGCGAGGCGATCGAAATTCCGGGCGTAGAGCTGATTGATGGTGTTGTGAGTCATCGCCGTACGCACCGCTGCGTCGAGTCGGCCGCCGGCAACGCGAATTTCCTGGTCCTGGGGCAATGAAATAGTCACTACGCCCGCGCTCTGCTGACCCGAGCCCCGGGCCGCAGCCACGGTGTCGAGAAAGTCCTGTACCTTCGGATTGGATGAGTAGAGATCCAGGTTGAGCTGGCTTGCCACGTTACGTTTGTGGGAAGCGAGGATCGGATCGCCGGGCTCGAATCGATGGTACATGGATTGTTCTTCGAGCCTTTGCCCTCCGTCTTCTGTCGAACCCTCCCGCAGCTCATCGATGGTCTTGGCGACGTTGCTGCCGAACTGGCTGACGATTTGCGAGGTGGTGCTCAACGGCGAGATCAGAATATCGACGAATGAGTCGGCGCCCACCGTGAGCTGTCCGCGGAGCGTTTCCGCGAGTTTCTGATTGTTACGACGAAACTCGTTCACCGCCTGCGCCAGCGTTCTTATTTCATGCACGCGCACGGCCGCCATGGGAATCGACAGCGCCTTGTAATTGCCGAAGTCGGATTCGATTTCAAACTCGAGCCAGTTATCCCTGATCTTCACCTCTTCACGCACCCGATGATTACCGGAAGCGAGCATGGTTGGAGATAAGACGCGCTTCGGACTGATTCGAGGTGCTGCTTCGTATTTCACCGCATCGGTCTGCGCGTGCGCGGCAGACGCAGAGGCGGCAATGATCAGGATGGCGGTACGTGCAGTGCGGGGATTCAACCGAGATCTGCCGCGTCGACGACCGGATTGCGAAGCCGCCCGATTCCCTGCACTTCGCACTCCACTACGTCGCCGGATTCGAGAAACTCGGGCGGTTTGCGGGCGAAGCCCACACCCGAGGGCGTGCCGGTAGCGATGATGTCGCCGGCGTGAAGGGTCATGCCGCGGGAGAGAATGGATATGGTCTTGCGTATGCCGAAGATTTGATGGCGGGTATTCGACGCCTGCTTGGTCTCGCCGTTGACCCGGCAGCTCAACTCCAGCGCCTGGGGGTCCGGGACCTCGTCGGCGGTCACCACGCAGGGTCCCATCGGGCAGGCGCCGTCGGCGCTTTTACCGAGAAAGAACTGCTGGTGGCGGAATTGAACGTCGCGTATGGAG
>DATIPL010000628.1:0-4638 GCA_035471965.1 Gammaproteobacteria bacterium | reverse complement strand
AAAAGTCGACAAAATCAACGCTTACTCCACCGGCCTGGTGGCTGACAAGGTCGCCCGCGGCCGGCGCGCAAGTCCTCTGATTCTTATCTTCTATCCGCCGTGGGTCTTCATACGCAGCTACGTGCTTAAGCGCGCTTTCCTGGATGGCTGGGCCGGCTTCATCGCCTCCGTGGTCATGAGCTTTTACGCCTTCCTGCGCTACGCCAAGCTCTATGAGCACCGCCGCCGCGCGCGCGAGCAGTCCACCGGAGAAATCGGCGCCCCGCCGGACCGCAACGCTCGCGTCTGACGGCGCCGCGAACGGATGAGTAATGAGAAAAGAAAACCTGTCGCCGATGAGGCGACATGCGGACTCAGCGTGCCTCGATAGCCCCGAGATCAACCAGGCCGTCGAGCACCTGCTCCGGGGTCACCAGCATCATGCAGGAATGGTGCGAGCACTCTTTTCGGTAGCAGTTGATGCAGTACAACTCCGACTGAAGCGTCGCGACCATTTCACCGGCGGGCTTCACCCGTCTCGGATCCGTGGGCCCGCAGACCACCACCATCGGCCGTCCCGCCGCGGAAGCCACGTGGGCCGTACCGGTATCGTTTGCCACGATCAGTCGTGCGCTCTCTGCCAGCGGGATAATATCCAGAAGCTCCGTCGCGCCGCACAGGTTGACGGCATAACCGTCGAGCGCGCCTTCGATTTCCCGGCATTCCTCGGCGTCCTCCCCGGCACCGATGAGCAACACCCGTTCGAGTCCGCGGCGCTCAAGCGCCAGTGCGAGGGCGATGAAACGCCGCGCGCCCCAGCGTTTCAGGAATCCGGCCGCCTGGCAGCCGGGAAGAAACATTCCGTAGGCACCCGGACTGACGTCGTTTTCCCGGAGCAATTCCAGGGCCCGCTCGCGGTTGCGCTGCGGCGGGTACAGCGCCGGCGTCTGGGCCATCGAAGAAACTCCTGCCGCATTGAGTATTGCGCGCAGGTGATCCAGCGCGTGCGCTGATTTTGGCCGCCGCCGCGGCGCGACGTTGTAGGGAAAGCGGCGATCGTTTCCCACCCGATACTTGGGCGCCCCTCCGGTCAGCCACAGCAATGACATCAGCAGGCGCGAGCGATCGTTTGACTGCAGATCGAAAATTGCATCGTAGCCTTCGCGGCGGACCTCACTCACCCAGCGAAACATGCCGGGTATCCCGCGCAGTCTGCGCCTGAGGTCGAAGCTGATAATTTTCTTGAATCGTGGATCGTCTATGAACAAATGGTCCCACGGCGAAAGCGTATTCAAATGAATGTCGGCGCCGGGAAAGGCCTCGAAGATTCCCTGCAGCGCGCAGCTCGCCAACACCACGTCGCCCATGGCGCTCCAGCGCATGACCAGGATTCGGCGGATGCCGGGATCGGCGGGCAGATCGGCGGTGAAATCCCCCCTCACCTTCGGTATACGTCCTCGTTCGGATCCGGACGCGTCTTGAATCGACGGTGCGCCCAAAGATACTGTTCAGGGTGTTTTCGGATCTCGGACTCGAGCACGGCGTTGACGCGTCGCGCGTCCTTGAGCTCATCGCCGCTGGGAAAATCCTCGAGCGGCGGCAACAGCACGATCTTGTACCCGCGGAAACCCCGCTTGCGGAAAAAATAGAACGGAATCACCGGCGACCCGCTCATCTTGGCATAACGCGCGGTTGCCTTGACGGTGGCGGCGGGCTGGCCGAAAAAGTCGGCGAACACGCTGTTACGCCGGCCGTGATCCATGTCCGGCGGATACCAGACCGGCTGATTTTGCTTGAGCGCCCGGAGAAGGCTCCTGGCGTCGTCACGGGAAATCATTTCACCGGGATGGCGGGTACGCCCGCGTTGGATAATGCGATCCAGGAGGGGATTCCTGTTGGGTCGGTAGATCATGTAGCAGGGCCTCGTGCGTGAGAAGAGCCTTAATCCGATCTCCAGGAACACGAAGTGGGCGCTCAGCAGAATTGCGCCCTTGCCCTCCTTGAGCGCCGCCTCGAGATACTCGAGCCCCTCGATCTCCGCCAAGGCCTCGAGCCTTCTGTCGGACGCCCACCACGCCGCCCCCATCTCGACGAAGGCAACCCCGAGCGCGGCGAAGTGGGCTTTGAGCAGCCGTTCGCGCTGCGTTGTGGACAATTCCGGAAAACAGAGCTCGAGGTTGATTCGGGCGACACGCTTGCGCCGACTCATGAGGCGATAGAAGGCGACTCCCAGGACGTTGCCGACGACGACGCGACCCGGGTACGGTAACAGCACCATGAGTCGGAGAAGCGCGGCCATCAGCCAAATGACCCAGTATCGGGGATGGAGAAAAACGCGCAACGGCGCGTCGCTTTCGACGCCCGGTCGGCTCATGCCGGGCGGCCCGGACCGCGCGCAGGCGGGGCGCTTGATGACCCGGGCCGCTTGCTGGGAGGGGGCGGCGGGAGGTTCATTTGCCGATACAGAAGGTAGAAAAAATTCGCTCGAGTAAATCGTCGCTGGTGAATGTACCAGTGATCTCTCCCAGTGATCTCTGCATCTGCCCAAGATCTTCCGCTATGAGTTCGCCGCAAGCATGCTTGCCGCACTGCGCCCTGGCGGAGCGCGCGTGCTCCAACGCCTCGCCTATTGCTTCGATATGCCGCCGGCGTGCGGTGAAACTGCCCTCCCCTGCTTGACGGTAGCCCACAGCCTGCTTGAGCGCAGCGACGAGATTCTCGAATCCTGCACCGGTCTTGGCAGAGATGCGGATCTCGGTGCCCAGGGAGATGTCGCGAACGCCGGGCGGGTTTCCACTCAAATCAATCTTATTGCGCACCAGTATGAAATCTGGACCATCACTGAACTCCGCAAACAGGGCACGCACCTCGGCGTCGTTCTGCTCCCGGTCGTCGACCAGGGCGAGCACCACGTCGGCGCTCGAAATCTCGGTTCTCGCCCGGGCAATCCCCTCGCGCTCCACCCGGTCCTGGGTCGTCCGTAACCCCGCGGTGTCCAACACGTTCAGCGGCAGCCCGTCCAGATGAATATACTCGCGCAGCACGTCGCGTGTGGTGCCGGGCACTTCCGTGACGATGGCGGACTCCCGACCGGAAATCCGGTTGAGCAGGCTGGACTTCCCCACGTTTGGTGCACCGGCAATGACCACCGTCATCCCTTCCCGCAAGAGGCAGCCCTGCACTGCCTCGGCCCGCACCGCCTCGAGCTGGCCAATGATGCCCTCAACGCGTTCGCCAACCGCGCCTTCGGCAAGAAAATCAATCTCCTCTTCCGGGAAGTCAATGGCGCCTTCGACGTAGGCGCGAAGCTCCACCAGCGCGTCGACCACCAGGTTGATGCGCCGGGAGAATTCTCCCTGAAGCGTCCGCTGGGCGCTCAGCGCAGCGGTTCGCGAAGCGCTGTCGATGAGATCGGCCACGGCTTCCGCCTGTGCGAGGTCCATCTTGTCGTTCAAGAACGCGCGCTGGGAGAACTCTCCCGGACGGGCGGGGCGGGCGCCGGCTTCCAGCACGGCGGCGAGCAGCATATCCATCACCACGGCGCCGCCGTGGCCGTGGAGCTCGAGCACGTGTTCCCCGGTGAAAGACTTGGGGCCCGGGAAGTAAAGCGCCAGGCCCGCATCGACGACCTCCCCGGTGGCGTTCCGGAATCGGGCGTGGACGGCCGACCGGGGCTCAGGCAGCCGGCCGCAGATTCGAGCGGCGATATCCGGCACCGCCGGTCCCGAGACGCGTACGATACCTATGCCGCCGCGCCCCGGCGGCGTCGCGATTGCGGCAATCGTGTCACGGGTGCCGCCTTGCATGCTCCTCAGGCGACCGTTCAAGCATCGACCCCGAGCGGCGCTTCCTCAGGCGTGGCCGACAATCTTCCTGGTGATGACCCACTGCTGCGCAATGGACAGAAGATTATTGACGAACCAGTAAAGCACGAGCCCCGAGGGGAAGAAAAGGAAGAAGAACGTGAAGACGAAAGGCAGAGCCATCATGATCTTGGCCTGCATCGGGTCCGGAGGTGGGGGATTGAGCTTTTGCTGCAGCAACATCGTGGCGCCCATCAGTATAGGGAGCACGAAGTAGGGATCGTGAACGCTCAGATCATCGAACCAGAGAATGAACGAGGCCTGTCTGAGCTCCACGCTTCGCAGCAGCACCCAGTAGAGCGCGATGAACACCGGGATCTGGACCAGAATGGGGAAACAGCCTCCAAGCGGATTGATCTTCTCCTTCTTGTAAAGCTCCATCATCGCCTGGTTCATGCGCTGCTTGTCCTTACCGTAGCGCTCCCGGATGGCGACGATCCGGGGCTGCACTTTGCGCATCCGCGCCATCGATTTATAGCTGGTGGCGGACAGATGAAAAAAGGCCAGCTTGATGATCAGCGTCAGGATGATGATTGACCATCCCCAGTTGCCCACGTAGCCGTGGATCCAGTCGAGCAGCCAGAACAGCGGCTCGGCGATCAGCCACAGCCAGCCGTAATCCACCGTGCGCTCGAGGTTGGGCGCAACGCCCTGCATACGCGACTGTATTTTCGGACCTACGTAGAGGCCGAGCTCAAAAGTCTCCCGGCCACCCGCCGCGACACTCTTTGGCGGCGTCAGCACGCCGATTACGTAGCGCTCGTTGACCAGCGCCTTGGAATAGTAATGGCTCTCA
>DATIPL010000627.1:0-2436 GCA_035471965.1 Gammaproteobacteria bacterium | reverse complement strand
GAGAGCCACTGCTCGAAATGGCGCAGCGAATCGACTATTTCCAGCGGATCGAATTCTAGCAAACGGGATATCTCGTGGGCGCCGTAGGACACCCCGACCCGGTCAACCCCGGCGTCCCGCGCCATCTGCATATCATAGGTGGTGTCACCGATCATCAGCGCCTGGTGCGAGGGCGTTACCGTGCGCTCGAGGATGTCTTCCAGCATCTGCGGATGCGGCTTCGACGGCGATTCGTCGGCGCAGCGGGATACCTGGACCACGCCGTCCAAACCCGACTCCTGCAGCTCTCGATCCAGGCCCCGGCGGCTTTTGCCGGTGGCAATTGCAATGGTATAGCCACGAGAATCGAGCGCGCACAGCACCTCTTTCACGCCTGGAAACAGCGTCACCGGAGTATCGTTCTGGACGCTGAAGTGTTTTCTGTACGCGTCGATGAAGCCGGCGTGACGCTCGGGCGCCACACCCGGGAACAGCGTCTCGAGGCACTCCTGCATGCCGAGCCCGATGATATTGCGGATTTGGGCCGGGCTGCGATCCGGTAATCCGAGCTCGCTCAGCGCCCGGCGCACGGAGTCGACGATTCGCTGCTCCGAGTCGGCCAGAGTGCCGTCCCAGTCGAACACCAGCAGGCCGTATCGTTTTTCATTCACGGCCCGAGCCCCCTGCGGCACCCGCCGAAGGTCGAGGCGCGCTCAGCCCCAGAATCTCGAGCGTCTGAATCAGGTTTTCGTCCAGTGGCGCTGCGACCCGAATCCGCCGTCCGTTGATCGGGCTGGTGAACCCAAGAAGATGAGCGTGCAGGAACATTCGGCTGAGTCCGGCCTTTCGCATTCGTTTATTGAATTCCCGGTCCCCGTATTTGACGTCCCCCGCCAGCGGGTGACCAATCCCGGCCGCGTGGACCCGGATCTGGTGGGTACGGCCGGTGAGCGGAAGGGCTTCGCAGAGCGTGGCGTCGGCACTCCGGTCCAGTGGCGCAAACCGGGTTTCCGACGGTTTTCCCGCCGCCCGGGCACGCACCATGCGCTCGCCGGAACGCACGACGTTTTTCTCCAGCGGGGTGCGCACGGTGCGATCGCCTCCGCGCCATCGGCCTCTGACCAGCGCCAAATAGCGCTTTTCCACTCTTCCGTTGCGCAGGTCCGCGTGCAGCCGTCGTAAAGCGCTGCGCTTCTTGGCCACCAGCAGCGCGCCGGAGGTATCCCGGTCGAGGCGATGAATCAGCTCCAGCTGACCCGCGGCCGGCCGGCTCGCGCGCAGCGCTTCGATGACGCCGTGGCGGCGACCACTACCGCCATGAACCGCGATCCCGGCTGGCTTGTTAATCACGATAACGCCCTCATCCTCGTAGACGATGCTGCTCTCGATGCGCTCGCTGAGCGCCGCCGGCGGCAAACGCGGTGACGCCACGCGGGCGGTGGAGGCAGGCGGGAGACGCAGCCGGTCCCCCTGTTTCAGACGGTAGCTTTGCTTCACCCGTCCGCCATTGACCCTGACCTCGCCTCTGCGCAGCATCTGGTAGACGCGCGAGCGCGGCAGACCTTTGAGCGTGGCGAGCAGAAAGTTGTCTATTCTCTGCCCTTCCCGGTCTTCGAGCACGCGAACTTCGCGTACGCCCTGCCGGATCGCGTCTTTCACGCCGGGATGATCGGCTCTGGCAGGCATCAGTCACAACTCCGGTCCCGCTGAGCGGGAATCACCCATCCGCCATCGGGGGGAGCGGTATGGAGCCATAAGTGATGCCGTGACCCGGACAACAACGAATGGCGGTAAAGGCAACGATATTAACAGTTTGCCGCTATGCACCAAGATTGCTATATTTCTTCGCAACCCCGGCGCTGCTTCTGAAACAGCGGCGTAGCCGAGCCGCCCCGAACAGCTTTGCGGCTCCATGGGCTCGGGGCACAGGCACAGATAATTTAACGACGCTCGACGCGATGGAGAGCGCACACCTGGAAAGACAGGGCGAACAGGACACCGTAGATTCAAGCCGTGGGAGTGTCATCACTCCCCGGCGCCGCGGCACCGAAATTCCGCGGCAGGCGGCAAGAAAGTCTCTGAGGCGAGGCCGCCGCAAAACTTAAACCGTAGCCGGATGTTGACTCATAGAGCTTTGCCGAAACGGCGAAAACCGCCCCCGGGCCCGGGTCTTAGGTGACCGAGCCTGTCAGGCAAAGCCGGCATCCCGGAATGCTTTCGGTTTAGCGTCCCGCGCTCCTGGGCAAGGGCCGGCTTCGGCCGGCTTGGGTCCCGTCTCACGGCCGCTGGCAACGGCCGGTCTTTCCATACTTCAGCGCATCATCGCGCGCGTGGGCTGACGTGCGGCGCATCCGTTGACCCGGATGCCCAACGTTTGCCTGCCTCGGGCACGAACCAGAGACGGTGGCAATGAAAAGGATGCTCGTTAACGCGACCCAGCCCGAAGAGCTGCGGGTC
>DATIPL010000626.1:0-1963 GCA_035471965.1 Gammaproteobacteria bacterium | reverse complement strand
ACGACTGGATTTCGACCTCCCCGAAAGCACCCTCGATAAAGAACAGCTCACCGCGGCGTTGAATCGCCTGGTAGAAGAGAACCACGCCGTCAAGCCGCGCTGGATCAGCGAAGCCGAGATGGAGGCTCAGCCGGAGCTTGTGCGCACCATGTCGGTTAAGCCGCCAATGGGTCAGGGCGAGGTGCGGCTTCTGGAAATCGAAGGCGTAGACCTGCAGCCCTGCGGGGGCACGCACGTGGCCTCCACCGGCGAGATCGGACCTGTTCGCGTGACCAAGATCGAGAAAAAAGGAAAACACAACCGTCGAGTGAACGTGGCGCTCGCCGACAGCTGAGCTGGATGAGATGTCGTCAGCTCAAGCGTTCAGCAGCACGCGCTTGGCCTCGTTGATTTTCGCCGCCAGATAGGTCGAACCGCCGCGGTCGGGGTGGAGCTTTTGCATCAGATGCCGATGCGCCTCGACGATCTGCTCGCGGCTCGCGTCGTTGCCCACCCCGAGAATTTCCCGCGCCTCTTCGGCGCTCATTTTCCCGTCGCCGCCGGCTCCCGCTCGACCTTGTTCGTCCCTGGCTTCGCTGCCCCGCCATTCATCGGTGAAATACCTGTCGAGGAATGCCTCCAGAACGGCGGCGGACTGAGCGTCATCGCGGCGGTATTCTTCGAGCATGTTCAGCAGTTCGGGAAGGGGGAGCTCGGACAGCCGCTTTCCCTGCTTTGGGCCCTCCAGCACCTCGCCGTCCATATCGCCGCTGTCGTGATTCAGGGTCATGCGCAGGAAACGGGTTTCCACTTCCGACTTTTGTCCCGGAGAGGGTCCGCGCGATGCCTTGAACGCATTGGATGCACCCTTAACGCCCTGAAACAGCTGGAACAGGCTGAACGCCCGGTAGATAACGGGAACGGCGGCCGCAACGAGCGCGAACAACGGGTTCAGGCGACCGGTCAGCACAAGCAGCAGTAATACCCCGACGCCCCCGACGATCAGAATTCGGTTAGCGATCTTTTTCCGTTGTGTCCTGGGTGCTCGCTTGTACCAGCTGATAAACACCAGCACTCCAACGAGCACGGCCAGCAAAAGGATTGACTGCAATGTTACCGGGGCTTGCTGATCTGGTGAGTAAGTTGAAGGGCGATGCCGCCGCGGCGTTTGCCTAGATCCTCGAGCGCCTTGCGCCCGCCCGCTGCGAATACCGCAACGGCACTGAGCAATTCGCGCAAATGCTGCGCGCTGGCTGCATCGAAGTGACAGTATGCGCCACGGGTCAGGTGCGCAATCTGCTTAAAGGCGCGCTCCGCGGCAAGATCGTCGCCTTCGTGAAACATGAACGCCGGTACCCCCAGCAGGCCCAGCTCGCCCGCACGGCCGCAAAGCCTGTCAATATCCTCTTCCATGCAGTCGCCGACGAATACCAGCGCATTAACCGTTCCCCGAGTCGCCTCCGCGATTGCGTGCTCGAGCACTCGCTCGATTTGGGTCATCCCCGCGGCGCAGGTGACGGTGGTCATGGTCGAAAGCAGGTCCTTCGCGTTGCCGACCCACGGCGTCTTGTAAAACTGCTTGAACCCCCGGTAATAAACCAGCTTGACGTCGAGTCCGCCGAGCGCGGCGGTCTGCTCGAACATCTGGCCCTGTATATGCGAGGCCGCATCCCAGGTGGGTTCCCGGCTGGCGGTCGCGTCCATGGCAAACAGGAGGCGACCGCGCTCCCCGGTTTTTCTTGCCGGCGGAGGCGCAGCCGCAACCTTGGCGAGAAACGAATCCACGTCCGCCTGAGAGGACTCGGTCGGCAGTTTTTCTTTTTCCTTCGGCACCAGGCGTAACGTCGTCAACACATCGGGTTTCGATCGGGTGGAGAATTCTAACCTATCGCCGGGGAGGAGCTTGTACCCGCGCCGCGGCGCCACCAGGGGCTCGCTCCGGACCCTGAGAACGTCACCGGGAGCGGGGGCGTTTTCAAGCATC
>DATIPL010000625.1:0-3356 GCA_035471965.1 Gammaproteobacteria bacterium | reverse complement strand
GCAGACCACGCCTGGGCGAATCACGTCGGTGACGCGCAGCTCAAGACGCACTTCGCCCGAATCGTTGTAGACGCGGACGGGGTCTCCATCTTCGAGTCCGCGGGTCGAGGCGTCGGTCGGATGCATTTCCACCACTTCTCCCCGCGCCGTCTCCAGGCCGCCGAAGGTCGACGTGGTGCGTTCGTCCGATCCTGGAGAAATGAGTCTCAGCGGGTAATGGGAGACGACCGGGCGGAATTCCGCAAAGCGCTGGCCGTAGGCTTTATCCAGATATTCCGAGTCCAGCTCCACTTTGCCCGACGGGGTCTCGGGAAAGGTGCTGTCGAAAAGCATCGCTGGTTTTCCGTCAAAGCGCATCAGCAACGCTTCCTCGACGCCGATCTGGCTCGCCCTGCGACCAGCTAGCCGCGGGTCATCCGCGTCGAAGGCAGCATCGATGAGCTCGTCGTCGCTGGCGTCGAAAGCGGGTCCGTTGAAGCCGAAGCGCCTGGCCAGGCGCCTGAAAATCTCGGTGTTGGGGAGGGCCTCGTCCACCGGCGGAATCACCGGCTCGGCGCGCTGGAGGTAGTGCTGGCCGTATGCTTTGAACACTTCCTTGTGCTCGAAGTGGGAACAGGCGGGCAAGACGACATCGGCGTACTTCACCGAGTCGGTCATCACGATGTCGCTGGCTACGATGTACAGATCTTCGCGCAGCAACGCTTTTTTCATCGTGTTCTGATCCGGGTGCACGATTACCGGGTTGTGGTTATAGATGAAAACCGCCTTGATGGGGGGATCGAGATCCGGGTCGAGCAACGCCTGCCCCAGCGTCACGATGTTGAGCGTACGGGTGCCGGCGGGAATCATGTCGGCGCCCTCGAGGCGCGCGCCGTTGACCGGAAAGGCGTGGGATGCGCCCTGCAGCAGGCCGCCGCCGCGGACGCCGAATTTTCCGGCCAGCGCGGGTAAGGCGAATATGGCGCGCAGCCCGCTTCCGCCGTTCCGATTTCGCTCGGGCCCGTTGCCCGGACAAATGACCGCGGGCGAGCTGTCCCGGTAGAGCGCGGCGAGAAGTCTGATCTCTTCGGCGGAAACTCCGCAGGCGGCGGCGGAATCTTCGAGGGACCACTGCCGCGCGCGGGCCAGAAATGCCTCTGCGCCTTTCACGTTTGCCTGGATGAAGTCGCGGTCCAGACCGCCGCTTCGATCCAGTTCCGCCGCAAGAGCGAATGCAAGCAGAACGTCCGTGCCGGGCAGATTGGCAATGTGAAGGTCGGCCTTTCCCGCCACCGGCGTGCGCCTCGGATCGACCACCACGAGCTTTCCGCCCTTGCGCATGGCTTCTCGAATCGGCGCCATGAGGTGCAGCTGGGAAACGGTGACGTTCAAGCCCCAGACGATGATGAGTCGGGAATCCGCCACGTCCTCCGGACGCATGAGCGGCACCTTGCCGTAGGTGCCGACGAAGGCCTCGCTCTTGATGCCGCCGCAAAGCGGCGCGCGGGCCAGCTGCGAAGCGCCGAGCCGGTTGAAGAAACGCCGGTCCATGCTGCCGCCGGCGAGCATGCCGTGGGGCCCCGCATAATTGAAGGGCACGATGGACTGGGGGCCGTATTCCCGGATGGCCCGCTGGAAGCCGTCGTGCACCCGGTCCAGCGCCTCCTTCCAGGAAATCGTTTCGAAGCGACCGCTTCCGCGCGGGCCGGCGCGCTTGAGCGGCCTGCTTATGCGTCCCGGACCGTGCACGAATTCCGGATAACGCGTGACCTTGGCGCAGATCGCGCCGCGGGTGAGCGGGTTGACAGTGGAGCCGCGCACCTTGAGCAGCCTGGGACCGTCGACGGTGATGGAAAGACTGCAGGTATCGGGGCAGTCGAGGGGGCAGACGCTGGGGGCGGTGCTGGCCATGGGCGCTTCGACAGAGCTGGATCAACAAAGCTCGTATGTTATCGCAATCCGCGCGCGAGTCATGTCCCGCCGCTGGCGTCAAGCGCGCTGATTCGAGGACGGACTTGCCTTGATGGGCGCGGCAGGCGTCGGGATAATCGGGCGCTTCGGCCCGGGCTGCGGTCAATCGATCCTGCCCCGCCCCGACACCAATTTTCAGCGGAGAGAACTGATGAACCAGGACAACAGCGACAAGCCCGAGAAGGTCGCCTTTCTCGGTCTCGGCGTGATGGGTTTCCACATGGCCGGGCATCTGGCGAACGCGGGTCACGACGTCACGGTTTACAACCGCACCGGAGCGAAGGCCGACGCCTGGCTGGAAAAGTTCTCCGGCCGTAAGGCGACGACGCCCGAGAAAGCCGCCTACGGGGCGCGCATTGTGTTCGCCTGTGTCGGCAATGACCACGACGTGCGCCAGATCACCGTCGGCGAGCAGGGGGCCTTCCAGGGCATGAAGGCCGGGGCGGTGTTCGTCGACCACACCACCGCATCGGCCGAGCTCGCCCGCGAGCTCGACGCGGCTGCACGGGACAAGGGTCTTCGTTTTCTCGATGCGCCGGTTTCCGGAGGAGAGGCGGGCGCACAGAATGGCGTGCTCACCGTCATGGTGGGTGGAGAAGCGTCCGTTTTCCAGGGCGTCAAGCCGGCCATCGACTGTTACGCCCGGGCCGCGACGCTGATGGGGCCCGCCGGGGCGGGTCAGCTCACGAAGATGGTGAATCAGATCTGTATCGCCGGCCTGGTGCAAGGCCTGGCTGAAGGCATGAACTTTGCGCTCAAAGTGGGTCTCGACGCCAAGCGCGTCCTGGACGTGATCTCCAAAGGCGCAGCGCAGTCGTGGCAGATGGAGAATCGTGGCGAGACCATGGTGGAAAATAAGTTCGACTTCGGCTTCGCCGTGGACTGGATGAGAAAGGATCTGGACATGTGTCTTTCCGAGGCGCGCCGGGCCGGCGCCCGGCTTCCGGTGGCCGCCCTGGTGGACCAGTTCTACGCGCAGGTCCAGGAACGCGGCGGGGGCCGGTGGGACACCTCGAGTCTCATGCGCCTGCTGACCACGCCCTGACGATCCGGCTGCGTCTCGGGAGCGCCTGGAACAGTCGCCACGGGCGGAGCGTCTGCCGGCAGCCGGTGGCGGAAACTCAGACTTTTTCTCCCTCGTCCATCAGGGTCGAGACACTCACGTAGGTGGAGACGCAGTAGGGCACGACATAAGTCAGCAGCATCTTCAAGAAGTCCAACATGGCCAGAGTGCCGTTCATCGCGCGATCCGCGTAGTTGATCACTACCAGCAGTGTACCCACGGTGAGGCAGACTTTCAGCGACCTGCGCACGACGTCCCGCTGTGCCGCGGCGCGGAGCCAGCGCTTCATGGAAGCTCTCTTCGCATCAGCTTGAAATCGATCACTGCCGGGCGATCAGCGTTT
>DATIPL010000624.1:0-1880 GCA_035471965.1 Gammaproteobacteria bacterium | reverse complement strand
TGGCGGAGGTGAAGGCAAGCTGGGGCGCCCAGAGCTTACGCATTGGCAATTGCCGGGTTTATGTCACGCCGAACCCGAGTCCCGCCAACGCCGCCTACTCCCTGGAGGACCTGACCCGCTGGTATCGCCGTCTCGCAGGCTACGCCCGAGGCGACCGGTGAGTCGCGGATCTGCATAAAGGTCACGGCTTTGTTAGGATGCGGCGTTTTTTTGCGGCCCGGAGCCGATCGCCTATTTTTTTGACCCGGGCGGCGGGATTCAAACCGCCCCCGACCCGTTCAGTTAGACGTAGAAGGAGTGAGACTCATGGAAAATATCCCAACGATCATCCAGACCGCGGTGGCCACCTGGGGGCTGAAGGTCGTCGCGGCCATTGCCATCCTGGTGATCGGTCGCTGGCTTGCCGGTCTGGCGACGAAGATTCTGAGGGCGATCATGACCAAGGCCAAAACCGATGAAATGCTGGTGAAGTTCATCGGCAGCATCGTTTATTACGGCCTGCTGGCGTTCGTCGTCATCGCCGCCATCTCGCAGCTCGGGGTGCAGACCACCTCCGTAATCGCCGTTTTCGGCGCCGCCGGGTTGGCCATCGGCCTTGCACTCCAGGGGTCGCTGGGAAACTTCGCCGCGGGCGTCATGTTGATTGTGTTCAAGCCGTTCAGAGTCGGCGACTACGTCGAGACGGCGGGAACTGCCGGCACCATCGAAGGCATCATGATTTTCAACACCCGGCTGAAGACGCCGGACAACAAGGTCGTATGGGTTCCCAACGGTAAAATCTTCGACGGTAACATCATCAACTACAACGCCAGCGACACGCGGCGTGTCGATATGGTGTTCGGCTGCAGCTACGAAGACGACCTGACCAAGGCGAAATCCATCCTCGAAGACCTGCTGAAGAACGACGACCGGGTTCTCCAGGATCCGGCCGCGACGGTGAAGGTCTCCGCGCTCGCCGACAGCAGCGTCAACTTCAACGTGCGCCCGTGGGTGAAGACCGAGGATTACTGGGGTGTGTACTGGGACATGACCGAGAAGGTCAAGCTGCGCTTCGACGAAGAAGGCATCAGTATTCCGTACCCGCAGCGTGACGTTCACGTGCACCAGGCGCAGGCGGTAGCTTGAGGATGACGCGTTCCACGTGATGCGTGGCGCACTGATTTACTGTCCAGCGCGCTATACGAAGATTGAGTGCGAAAGGATGGTTTCTCTTTTTTCAGTTTGCTAACTGGATTCCCGCTTTCGCGGGAATGGCGGTAAAGTTGTCGACGCGTCGTCTGTTGCGAACAACTTACCGGGCACCGGATGAATGCTTCGGTGTGTCAATATTGGCCACACTCATCAAGCTGCTCACCATTCCTGCGAAAGCGGGGTCCAGTAAACAATTGCAGACTGGGTGGAGCGCACCCCTGCTCCTGCTGGTTGTTATTGAATTGGCTTTGCGTCGGCGCGAAGCCGCGTCGGCATGCGCCGGCGCAGGAGCGCATTGCGCACCGACCATTCGCTGTCGGCGTCCTGATCGCTGAGGAAGCGCACTTCCTTGCCCACGTAGACGGCGACGGGTACGCCGTCGCGAAACAGGATCCGGTTGCCGGTGAAGCCGGGCACGCGCTCGCCGGGCAGCAGGATGCCGACGAGGTTCAAGGGATCCGCGCCGCTCACCGCGACCAGCTCACCGCTCCTGCTCTTGCGGCGCACGGCACGCATGGCGCTGACCGCTTCCGCGAGCGCGAACTGCTCTCCCGCCGGGCCCTCGACGAAGCGCCCGCCGCGGATTTCGCCGCGGGCCTCCAGCCGGCGGCAGATGCGCAGCAGATCCCGCCAGGGCACCTTCAACGCTTCGCGCGTCAGCAGCGGCTTCATTACTACGCCGTAACGGT
>DATIPL010000623.1:0-15901 GCA_035471965.1 Gammaproteobacteria bacterium | reverse complement strand
GTTGTCGAAGCCGACGATGAAGCCCGCCAGCACGTCGATCCCGTACCGGTAAATCTTCTGTATCGAAGCAAGGATGTCCTGGCGAAGGTTTTGAAGCTTTCCCGTCTCCCTGAGGCTTGCCTCGTCCGGTGACTCGATGCCGATGAAAACCCAGGCGAAGTTCGCCTCCCTGAACAGCCCCAGAAGCTCTTCATCCTGGGCCAGGTTCAATGAAGCCTCGGTGCCGAACTCGAACGCATAGCGGTGACTTTTCTGGTAGTCGGCGAGATGGCGTAATAAAGCCTTGGCTTTCGGCCGGTGACCGATCAGATTGTCATCGACGAAGAAAATACTGCGCACACCGAGAGCGCGAAGCAGATCGAGCTCACGGCCGATTTGTTCCGGCGCCTTGGTCCTGGGCTTGCGGCCGAACATGACGATGATGTCGCAGAATTCACAACGGTAGGGGCAGCCGCGGGAAAACTGCAGGCTCACGGTGGTGTACTTGTCGAGCTTCAGCAGGTCGAAGCGAGGGATGGGAGAGTCCCCAAGATCGACGACGCCGGTCTCTCGATAGAGGCGCCGCACGGAACCGCCCATGAAGTCGCGGCAGAACGCCGGCCAGATGTATTCCGCCTCGCCGGCAACGACGCAGTCGACCAGGCCCTCGAATTGCTCCGGGCAGAGCGAGGCATAGCTTCCCCCGGCTATCACGAAGTGTCCGCGCCTGCGGTAATAACTCAGCAGTTCTCGCTGACGCGGAAACTGGATCGCCATCCCGCAGACGCCGACGATGTCCGCGTCGGATTGAAGCGGAACCGGCTCGATATTTTCGTCGACGATCGTCACCTCCCACTCCCGGGGGCAAAGCGCCGCCAGGGTCGCCAGTCCGAGGGGCGGATTGAGGGCGCGTTTTCGCGGCAGGACCCTGTTGAGCGCCCAGCGAAAGCTCCAGAAGGTCTCGGCAAAACGCGGATTGATCAGCAGCAATCGGGGGGCGCGCCCGACTCGGGACGAGGCGCGGTAAGAGTCGGGTCCTCGAAGCGCGCCGTATCCGGCAGGACCGGCCGGGCCGCTGAGCACCGCAGGAGGCGGTACCGGAACCCCGCTTCGCGGCTCTTTCTCCTGCCGATCAGAATCGGACGGGCGATCGGCGCCCTCGCCGCTCATTTTTTGCGCCATCTCGACCTGGACCATGTTCCCGGTCCACGAACGCCCGTTTGAAATTTCGAACCCAGCGACACCCGCGGCCGCCTTTGAACCCGATGGATCAGCGACAACAGACGCCGACGCTACGCGAACACCCTGAGCCAAAATTGATCTCGATCAAGGAAATGGAACGCATTCGTTGTTTTACACCGGTGAAAATGGCGGCGGAGTGTCACTCCGCCTGCGAGCCGAAAGCATGGATATTCGGTGTCCGGCCATTCTCGATTCCTCCGAGATAACGCGCGACACGTCTTGTACCAATCAACGAGATGCGGACTCTGAATTGGTCTTCGTTTATTCCCGATACTCTGCCAATGCCCTGTGCGGCCGGGAGCTTTGTTACACTGGCTTTTTTCTTGGCCGGCTTTACTCTCACCGCGCCGAATCGGAGCGGGGAAAGCGTCAAGGATCCCGCCGCATATGGGAGGCAAGGAGAATGATCCCCTATCGAGATCTGTCTCAAAGTTTAATGGACGCCATCGGGCTCGCCGTGCCTCCGGTGGCGGTGATCTTCCATCAGCAGTCACCGCCTTCAGTGCCCAAGGCGGATGCGCCGGTTCCGGCGGGCTGCAAGTTCTGGGAGATTGGAAGCACCCGCTCGGTCATCACCGGCGCGAAGGATCATCGATTCTGCGCCGTCGGGGTCCATACCCACAACATCGACGGCGCGCCGGAAACTCAATCGGCCGAGCTCCGGGAGACCCTGGCGGCGATGCAGGGGCTCGACTACGTCCGGCCGGAAGAGGTCGCAACATTGCCGGTGCTCGAAACCGGCTCCCGTTACATCCAGTACGCCCCGCTTGCAGAGACCACGGTTCGCCCGTCCGTGGTGCTGCTTTTCGCCAGGGCATCTCAAGCCCTTGTGCTCTCCGAGGCGGCCGCCCGGGTCGACGGTGCGACGCCGCCGGCCCTGGGCCGACCCGCGTGCGCGCTGATCCCCCAGGTCAGAAACAGCGGTCGGTCGGCGGCCAGCCTTGGGTGCTGCGGCGCCCGGTCGTACCTGGACGTGCTTGGCGACGACGTGGCGTTATGGGGACTGCCCGGCGAGAAGCTCGAGCTTTATGTGAATGAGATAGAAACGTTCGCCAAAGCCAATGCGGTCTTGACCCGGTTCCACCAGCGGCGACGGGCCGACGTTGACTCGGGATCCGCGCCCACGGTAAAGCAGTCGCTGGCCCGGCTTCAAAAGGGGTAGGCGCATCCGGAGAACACAAGCGCTCGATCGAGCGGCATGGTCCCGCCGCAGGAAATTCGCCAATCAACGACTGGCGAGCTCTGAACGCTCCCCTAATGCGGGCTGGCCGCTCCGTTCCCGGTGGAACAGCGAATACACCACCGGGATCAGGACCAGGGTTATCAGCGTCGAGACGGTGAGTCCGCCGAGGACGGCGCGGGCGAGGGGCGCCTGGGCGTCAGCGCCTTCGCCGATGCCGAGGGCAAGGGGCAGCAGGGCGAGAATGGTGGTGCAGGTGGTCATGAGCACGGGCCGAAGCCGGCGGCGCCCCGCTTCCAGAAGGGCGGCACGGGTCTCCAGGCCCTGACGGCGAAGCTGACCCGCCTGATCCACCAGCAGGATCGCGTTGTTCACCACGATACCGCCCAGCATGATGCAGCCGATCCCGGACTGGAGATTGAGCGTGGTGTCGGTCAGGTAAAGCGTGACCAGCACACCGACCGCGGCAAGAGGCACGGAGAGCATCACCACCAGCGGATCGCCGAAGGATTCGTACTGGGAGGCGAGCACCATGTAGACGAGCAGCAGCGCCAGCATCAGCGACACCAGGAGTTCATTAAAAGCCTTTTGCTGCTCCTCGAAGTTTCCCGCCACGCGAAGCTCGTAGCCCGCCGGGCGCGCGATCTGATCGAGGCGCGCCTGCACCTCGGTCGCAACCGATCCCAGGTCCCGTCCGGCAACGTTGGCGGTCACGGTCACCAGGCGCTGCTGGTCCTTACGCTCTACGGTCACGGGTCCGCTGCCGCGCTCGGTGTTCACCAGATTGCGAAGCACAACCAGATCGCCGTCGGGAGTGCGAAGGCTGAGATCGAGGATCTCGTCCATGGAGCGCTGCTCGGCGTCCTCGAGCTGCACCAGGATGCGGTAGGAGTTGCCTTCGGCGCGGAACTCTCCGGCCGTCGATCCGGCCACCGCGGTTTCGATGACCTCGGTCACGTCACGTACGCTCAATCCGAGATCGGCGACCTTTTTCCGGTCCACGTGGATCTGCTGCTGCGGGATCCCTTCGTCGCGGCTGAGCAGGACGTCGGTGACACCGGCGACGTCGCCGATGCCGTCGGCGACCCGGCGGGCAAGCAGGCCGAGGGTATCCAGGTCGAAGCCGCGGACCTCCACCGTCACCCCTTCCACACTGGCCAGCAACCGTTCGAGCAAGAACTGCCCCTGGGGCGCGCGCACCCGGATCTTCATCCCCGGAACCCCCTCCTGCTCGAAGCGGCGGCGGAGATCCTCCGCAATCTCCGAGTTGGATCGATCGCGCTCGGTGGCAGGCGACAGCGACAGCCTGATCGTCCCCCGCGCTGCAGAATTGGCGCGGGCGCCTGAAGTGAGAACGCTCACCACGGAGGAAACGGTCTCCGGCACTGCCGCGTAAACCCTCTGCTCCATCAGCCGGGTCTGACGGTCGATGAGGTCCATTCGCGTACCGACTTCCATATCGCCAAATATGCTTACCTCGCCCTCGTCGCTCGGGGGAAGAAACTCGGTACCGATTAGAGGTATCAGCAGCAGGCTTCCGGCAAAGACGGCGACGGACAGAAACACCGTCGGCCAGCGGAACTGCAGCACGGTTTTCAGCAGGCTTCGATAGCCGCCGTCCAGCCGATCCAGCGCCGAGCCGCAAAGGGCGGAAAGCCGGGCCGGAGCGCCCCGGCCCGGAGCCGAACCGGGTCCCGCCAGCAGCTTCGAGCCGAGCATGGGCACGAGGCTCAAAGAGACCAGCAGGGCGCAGAACAGGGAAAACATGATGACGTAGGCGAGCTCTTTAAAGAGCACCCCGGAAACGCCACGTACGAAGATCAGCGGCAGAAAAATCACCAGCGTGGTGACGGTGCCGGCGATCACCGCGGAGGTCACCTCCCGCGTTCCCTCCACCGCGGCAACGTCGGGCGCCTCGCCTTCCTCCTGGCGGCGGCGGAAAATGTTCTCAAGCACCACCACTGAGCTGTCCACCATCATGCCCACACCGAGCGCCAGACCCGCGAGGGTCATCAGGTTGAGGGTGAAGCCGCCGAAGTACAGCAGGGCGAAGGTGGCGCCGACGGAAATCGGAATGGCCAGCGAAATGACCAGGGTGCTGCGCAGATCGCGCAGAAAAAACAGTAACACGAGCACCGCCAGCGCGCCGCCGTAGAGTACCGAACGAGCGACGTTGGCGATGGCGCGCTCGATGAAATTTCCCTGGTTGATGACCGGGGTAATCCGGATCAGAGGGTAGGCACGGTTGACCTCGTCGACCTCGGCGAGCACGCGGCGCGCCACCTCGACGGTGTTGTCACCGGGCTCCTTGCGGATAGCCAGGCGCAGTCCGTGCTCGCCGTTGACGCGAACGATGCGGGTCAGTTTCTCATAGGTGTCCCTGACCCTGGCGATCTGACTCAAGGTCACCACGGTGCCGTCGCGTCGTTCGATCACCGTGTCGCGGATTTGTTCGAGATTGATGAACTCCGCAGGCGCGCGCAGCGTGACCTGATAGCGGCCCTGCTCGATTTTGCCGGCGGGAAGATCCAGGTTGGCATCCCGGATGGCGTCGAGAACGTCCCCGAGCGGCAGACCCAGTGCATTGACCTTCGCCGGATCCATCTCGACGCGAACCTCGCGATTGTATCCGCCCCAGGGATCCACCTGGGCGACTCCCGGGATGCGGGCGAAGCGGTAGCGGATCTGATCCTCGACGATCTGCGTCAGCTCCACCGGGTCCAGCTTGCTCGAGATGCCGAGCAGCACCACAGGAAAGCTGTCGATGTCGAATTTGCTCACGCGGGGTCTTTGAACATTGTCCGGCAGCTCGCTGATTTCGTCTTCGAGAGTGGCCTGCACGTCCAGGGCCGCGCTGTCGATGTCGGTGCCCCAGTCAAAGCTGACGCGGACACGACTGTTACCTTCGTAGGACTGCGAAGTGAGCTCCACCACGCCGGGCACGGTGGCAACGATTTCTTCCACGATCTGGGTGACCAGGCGCTCCATCACAATCGGGTCGGCGCCTTCGTACTCGGTACGCACGGTGATGGTGGGGAGCTCGATGCTCGGGAGCAGATCGATTTGCAGACGAGTCAGGGATACCGTTCCCAATACCACCACGATCAGCGTCACCATGCTGGTGAAGACGGGACGGGCGACGCTGGCGCGGGCGAGGCTCATGCAGATTGCTCCTAGATTCCGCTTTCCACCGATACCGGGGACCCGTCGTCCAGAAGCTGCTGACCGAGCGTCACCACGCGCGTGCCGAGGCCCTCGCCCTCCACCTGCACCAGGTTTCCCTGCCGGATCCCCACCGTCACCTGCCGCCAGGACACAGACTTTCCGTCAGCGTCGAGGACGAACACGCCGTCGCGTCCGTCGCGGCGCACCAGCGCCTGCTCCGGCACGATAGTGGTCTCCGCCACCCTGTCGAGCACCACGGTCGCGCGCACGAACATTCCCGGCTTCAGGCGCAGCCCGGGATTGTCCAGCCACGCCTCCACCCGCGCCTGGCGCGTGCTCTCGCGGAACACCGGCGCGATGCGGGCGATGCGACCCTCGAATGCTTCGTCGGGAAAGGCGTCCGTGCGCAGCACCGCGACCTGTTCGGGTTTCAGCAGCGCGTAATCGCGCTCGGTGACGAAGAACACCGCGGTGATGGGGTCGATTTCCACGATCCGCAGCAGCGGTGCGTTTGCGGATACCGTCTCGCCTTCGTCTACGTAGCGTTCCGCCACCACGCGCTCCTCGCCGCCGCCGCGCCAGTTGGCCGCCACCTGGGTGTATCCCAGGCGAATCCGGGCCGCTTCCAGCTCCGCTTCGGCGCGAGTGAGTTGCGCTCGGGTCACCTCCACATGGGCCCGCTTTGCGAGCTGGTCCGCCTTGGCGGCATCCCTCTGGGATGCCGAGGCCACACCGCGCTGTTGCAGCCGCTCGATGCGCTCGAGTTCCCGCTCGGCGATCTCCAGCAGACTGCGGGCTTCTGCCACATTGGCCTTCGCCACCGCCCAATCGGCCTGGACCTGAGCCACCGCCTGGACGAACTCGTCGTCGTCGAGCTTCGCCACCAGCTGACCGCGCGTCACCGTGTCGGCCAGGTCTACGGCGATCTCCTCGATACGCCCGCTCACTTTCGGAGCAACGACGAACTCGGCGCGCGCCTCCAGAGTGCCGGTAAATTCGCGCCGGCGCTCGATGGCACCGCGTTCGATATCGGCGACCTCGACCGGCACGGCCAGGGTCTTGCCGCCGCGGCCGGCGGGCGCCCCGCCGGATGTTCCCAGCAACCGCTCCTGGCCCAGCCACGCGGCGGCGCCCACCGCCGCCAGCAGCAACGACATCGGGATCCAGACTTTCATGCGTACCGAGTTTAGGGTCTCGGAGGGTTAAAAGGAAAACCGGAGGAGGTAAAGAAGTGTTAAGAAACAGCCTCCTGCCGGAGCGTCGCTGAGCAGAAACAGCGGGCGGGATTGGGTCTGCGCTCGAGGGGACAGGGGCGGCGAGTGGGTGCGTCGCGTTTTTCGAGCTCTCGACAACGATTGTGGTTTCGAGCTTACCGCCCCGTGGCCTTACTGGGCACGGCGGTGCTGCTCTGTGGAAAGCGCGGCAGCCGGTCAGCGATCTCGAACCACGAAATCTTTTCCTGCGTCCAAACGTGGTCATCCACCCTGACCCTGCCGGGATCATCCAGGCTCCCGAGCACGACCTGCACCCGGTCATCGAGCACATCCTCGTGCATCGACAGGGTGCTGCCACACACGGAGCAGAAGCCCCGCTGCGCGAATCGGGAGGACCGATACTTCACAGGCTGCCCCTTCAGCCAGCGGAACGCGTTCTTCGGAAAATGCACGAACGCCAGGATCGGCGCGCCGGAGTGCTTCCGGCACATGGAACAATGGCAGATCACGCCCCGCAGCGGCGGAGCGGTCGAGCGGTAGCGCACCGCCCCGCACAGGCAACCGCCTTCAAACACGTGCTCGTCAGACATCTTTTCTCCTCGAGGTTGAAACGACAGGCATCAGGCGTACGCGAGCTTCCGACGGAATGGCGACACGTCTCGCGCCATGTTACGGCTCCGGGCTCCGGGCGTCTTTTTTTCCGGTATAGACGCGGACGCTGGAAACGCGCCCCCTCACCTTGACCTCGTTCACGAACGCCAGCGGCGCCGATTCGCGGAGCCGTTGCACCGTTTCCTCGTCGACGAGCAGGTCGGTGCCGAGGTCCTTGTTGAGCTGTTCCAGACGCGCCGCGAGATTTACCGCGTCTCCGTGGACCGTGTAAGTCAGACGGGTGTCGGAGCCGACGTTGCCCGCGGTGACCTGCCCCGTGGCAATGCCGATGCGCACCTGAATAGCAACGCCTGAAAAATGGCGTTCGCTGCAGATCCGTTGAATCATCAGGCCGGCGCGAAGGGCCGAGCTCGCATGATCCGGATCGGGGATCGGAAGATTGAACATTGCCAGCAGTCCGTCGCCCTGAAACTGGGTAACGACGCCGTTGTTTTCTTCAATCGGTTCGACCACGGCTGAAAAATACTCATTCAGTATCTCCACCACCTGATCGGGGGACGCGTGCTCCGCGATGCCGGTAAAGTCCGCGATATCTACAAACAGGATCGTCGCGGTGGCCGATCTCGGCGCCAGCTCGCCTTCGCCGGATAGGATCGCCGCAGCCACGCGCTCGGGCACGTACCTGCCGAAGGTCTCGCGAATCAGCGCCCGCTCCCGAAGACCCTTTACCATCCGGTTGAATCCTTGCGCCATGTGGCCCGTCTCGTCGTTGCTCAGCACCGGCACATTCACGCTGAGATCGTTACGCTCGATGCTCCTGGTTGCGCGCTCGAGGGCGAGGATCGGGCGCAGCAGGCTTCGGGTTATGAAGTAAAGCGTCACCACGAGGGCAAGCGCCGTCGCGACGACGTCCTCGGCCAGAACCCGTCGCTCGGTCGCCGCGTCGTACTCGACCGCGTGCAGAACGATGAGGCCGATGGGCAAGAGCGACGTTACCGTGAAAGCGACCAGAAGACGATAAAGCAGACGTCCGCGGGCCGCGGGTACCAGTACGCCGTACCAGACATAAACCCGAAGCCTCAGCAGCGCCTCGTAATCCACCATTACAAAGAAGATCAGCGCCGTGTAATAAAGTGTATGCAGCACCGGCAGCCAGAGCTGCTCGTTGCGTGTGAGCAACAGATCGATGTCGAAATCGAGAATATTCGGCAGGAGCACGAACTTCGCGATTGCCAACAGGCCGATCAGCGCGGCGATGAAGGCCGTGCAGCGATAGCTCAGAGAGGCGATGGAACGAAACGGAACCGATACGCTTTCCGGATCGCGGAGAAAGCGCTGAACCGGACGGAAGATGAAATAGGAGCCCGCGAGCGTGAGAATCACGAGCAGCACCGCGGTGGGATAGAACCGCGTGATCGGCACCTCATAGATGATGGCGAAGCAAAGATCGATTGCGGCGATCGCCAGCATCGACAGATAGAACCGGTAGATCAGCCGGCGCCGAACCCGGTCGCGCTGCGCGTGATTCGCTTCGCTGGCATTGTGCAGGCCTGGCCCGGCTGTTGGCTGCATCAGTCGCTGATTCGCGCACGAGAAAAACAGGAGAGATCAAGTTCGAAATCACGGGCCAGGCCCGAGCTCATTTCGGCTCCGATCGCCTTTTTACGCCAGATTCAGGCGAAGCGGAACCATGGGGGAGAGCTCAAAGCCCTGCTTCCTATAGAATCGCTGGGCTGATTCGTTCGATCGATCCGTCAATAGGGTGATTCGTTTACATCCTCTGGCACGGGCAACTGCCACAGCGCGCTCGAGAAGCTGCGTGCCGATGCCGGTTCCGCGCACCTGCGGGGAGACAACCATGTCTTCCAGAAGCGCGACTCTGTCACCGAGGGCGGTCGACAGGGTGTAGAGCAGAACCACCATTCCCACTATCTGCGGCCCGTCGGTTGCCGCCAGCACCGCCCCGAGCTCCGGGCTTGTAATGATCCGGGCAAGGCCGCGGCTTTGAGCGCGGGGATCGGGAGTGAACTCTTCCTCCTGGGCAAACAGGACCGACAGAAGCGCGCAGAGCGCCGGTATGTCCTCCGCAGTCGCTGTTCGTATCCGCATCACGGGGCCGAGCACCGGGATATTCGGGGATCATGGGTCGTCATTTTTCGGTCGCAGCGAGGTCGATACCCGATCAACGACTTATGATCTCCGCATGTCCCTTGATTGCGGCGAAGTTTATCATCAGCCATTGAGCCTCAAAGCCACGCCGGCGGGAGATCGGCCATGTCCAGACTGTCCAGAGCATCGCTGGTACTCACTCTCAGTGGCGCCCTCGTCTCCCTTGCCGCACCGGCGGAAAGCCAGGCCGCCGGATTGCCCGAGGGCCAAGGCCGGGAACTGGTCGAGGCGGTATGCACCGGGTGCCACCAGGTCAACCCGATCACGCGCAGCTCCGGCTACACCCATGAGGGCTGGAAGGCGCTGATGGGCACGATGATCGATCTCTCTGCCAGGCCCGACGATCAGAACCGGATCGCACGCTACCTGGCGACGCATTATCCCCCCAGCACGAGCCGCGCTCCCCGGCTGGTCCCCGGCGAGGCAAAGATCGCTTTCAAGACCTGGACCGTTCCAACGCTCGGTCAGAGATCCCGTGATCCGGTCGAGGCGGCCGACGGGTCGATCTGGTGGGCCGGGCAATGGGCGAATCTGATCGGCCGGATTGATCCCGCCAGCGGCGAGATGACGGAGTACCCGCTGCCGCAGGGGTCGATGCCTCACAGCGTCACCCTCGACGACGCGGGCAACGTCTGGTACACGGGGAACAAGAACGCCACCGTGGGAAAACTCGACCCGGAAACGGGTGAGTTCACCGTCTACAAAATGCCCGATCCCGGCGCGCGGGATCCACACACGGCAGTCTTCGATCGGAAAGGTGTCCTTTGGTTCACGCTCCAGCACAGCAACATGGTGGGCCGGCTCGATCCAAAGTCCGGCGACATCGATCTGGCAACGCTGAAGACTCCGGGGTCACGGCCCTACGGCATCGAGATCGATGCCGAGGGCGTACCATGGGTGGCATGCAACGGCAGCAACTGTCTGGTCAAAGTCGATCCGATCACCATGGCCCTCAGCGAGATCAAGCTGCCCGTTCCGGGGACCACGGTCCGGCGTCTCGACATCGGCAGCGACGGCGTGGTCTGGTACGTCAACTCCTCCCAGGGCCGGCTCGGGCGCTACGATCCGAAGACGGGCCAGATCAGAGAATGGCCGTCGCCCAGCGGACCGGCGTCTCATCCCTACGCGCTGGCAGTCGTTAACGGCATCGTCTGGTATAACGAGTCGGGCAAGCGACCGGACGCGCTGGTGCGTTTCGATCCCGAGACGGAGAAATTTCAAAGCTGGCCGATTCCATCGGGAAGCGTTTACGCCGGCATCATCCGCCACATGCGGCCGACACGAGAGGGCAACCTGCTGATCCACCAGAGCAGCACCAACCGGATCATGCTGGTGACGCCGCAGGACGGTTAAGAATCAAGCGCAGGCTGTCCGAGCTCGACCCTCGCTGATTTCAGAATCACTCTGCAATTCGCTCGGAAATGAGGAAGCGCTGACTTTCCGGGAAAATGGAAAATATGCGCGTCTCCTGTCAAACGAAAGCTCAATCAAAGCGACGCATCGGTGGTCTAGACCGGCCCGGGAGCGTTTGAGTTCTCCGGGCCGGGGAAGAACGCCTCCGCAGCACGGCCCACCGCCGGCAGCTGTCCGAGCTCCATTAGCAACCTGGTGTTCACGGCCCAGGGAGCAGGCCCCGATTGTTTCCCGATCTCTATTTTGAAGAGCACGTGACCGACAGAATCACAGGTGACGCGGAGCTTCAGCTCCCCCTCCAGAGACTCCCACTCATGACTGCCGACCCACGGCCGGGTCTCTGCGGCCAGGGCGGCAAAAAGACTCAAGGGCCCGGGAAATTCCGGAGAGGTGTAGATTTCCCGCGTTACGGAAAGGTCAGGTGAACGGAACGCGACGGTAAGGTCGTACCCGCCCGCATCGGAATAGAAGGACGACTCCGCATCGCTGGTGCAGGATTTCAGCGTCAAGGGCATGGCCGCAACCCGTCGTTGAAAGACATCGACAGAGACGCGTCTGGTCGGGTGGCTCACCGGGAATCGATTCGAGTGCTCCGATCGAATCTCCGTCAAAGCTGGCGGAACCTTTCGACTCCCGCTACGCCGTATCGTCCGCCGCGCTTTCGGTTCGGCGTACAGTTTCGTCTGACTGGGGAGTGGACTCGGGAGTTTCCTTCTCTGCCTTGGCGGCGAGCTTGGCCTGGCGCTTCGCTTCGCGCTTCGCGGCCTTGGCCTTGGCCCTGGCATTTTTTTCAAAAGAGTAATTAGGCTTTCTCGCCATCGTATAACACCTCCTGCTGACGTTGAGGTTAAGTACAGCGACCGCGTCCGGAGACGAGGCCGCCGCATTTAACAAGGGAGCGGTTCAGTCCGTAAGCCGGACGTTCTCCGCCGAAGTGCGGCCGTCGCGGCCGGCGCCGAGCTGGTACTCGATCTTCTGGCCCTCGGCCAGCCCGTTGATGCCAGCCCGCTCCAGCGCGGAGGCGTGAATGAACACGTCCTTGCCGCCATCTTCCGGTGCGACGAAGCCGAAGCCTTTTCCCGGATTGAACCACTTAACGATTCCAGTAGCCATAGTCGTTTCCTCTGTATTGATCTGACTTTCGTCTGATTGAACCGCCCGCCCGCAACGCGGGCCGGCGGGCATATATGCCTCGAGTGGCGTATTTTCTGACGCTACCCGCGGCTGTACTCGGTTTTTCCGGCTGATTTGCGCCGTCTTGAACCGCCTCCGCGAGGCGGAGAAACATGGCCCATCGGGTTCGGCCGCTTGCGGCTGGCGCCGCGGCCGGTTCCCTGAGCAATCGGTTTTAGATGCACGTTCGGATTCGGCTCGAAGCCCGCGAGCTCGCGGGAGGGCAGTCGCCGGGTGAGCAGCTTTTCGATATCACGAAGCAGCCGCGCCTCATCGACGCAAACCAGGGATACCGCTTCTCCGCTCGCGCCCGCGCGCCCGGTTCGACCGATTCGGTGCACGTAGTCTTCGGCCACGTGGGGCAGCTCGAAGTTGACCACGTGGGGAAGGCCGTCGATGTCGAGACCGCGCGAGGCGATGTCGGTCGCCACCAGCACACGCACCTGGCCCTGCTTGAAGCTTGCCAGCGCGCGGGTCCGCTGGCTCTGACTCTTGTTGCCGTGTATCGCCGTCGCCGTCACCCGTGCGCGCTCGAGCTTCTGCGCCAGCCTGCTGGCGCCGTGCTTGGTGCGCGTGAACACCAGCACCTGCTGCCATCCGCCACGGTGAATGAGCTCGGCCAGCAGATCGGTTTTGCGACCCCGGTCGACGCGGTAAACGATCTGGTCGACTTTTTCGGCGGGACTGTTTCTCCGCGCCACCTCAATCAGTCGCGGGCGGTTCAGGAGCCGGTCTGCGAGCGCTCTGATCGCATCGGAAAACGTAGCGCTGAAGAGCAGGTTCTGCCGCTTATCGGGCAGAAGCGCCAGCACCCGCTTGATGTCGTGAATGAAGCCCATGTCGAGCATGCGGTCGGCTTCATCTAGGACCAGGGTCTCCACCTGGCTCAGGTCTATGGTCTTGCGACTGACGTGATCCAGCAGCCGTCCGGGAGTGGCCACCACGATGTCGCAACCCGCGCCCAGGGCGTTGAGCTGCGGGCCCATGCCGACGCCCCCGAAAATAATGGTGCTGCGGATAGGAACGTGGGCGCCGTAGGTGCGAACGCTGGCGCCCACCTGGAGCGCAAGCTCCCGCGTAGGAACCAGAACCAGGGCGCGAACCGGTCGAAAGCGCGAGCGCGGTGGGGCCGCTGCCGTCAGCCGCTGCAGTATCGGCAGGGTGAAGCCGGCTGTCTTTCCGGTGCCCGTCTGGGCCGCCGCGAGTATGTCTTCGCCGCGGAGAATGGCCGGGATGGCTTCCAGCTGGACGGGAGTGGGTGTGTGATAACGCTGCTCGTGCACGGCACGCAGCAGCTCGGCCTTGAGGCCAAGGGATTCGAAGTTCAGAGATCGTGCTCCTGGTAGCGGCCTGGCAGGACTTGCCCGCACCGGTCCAGGCGTTGTGATTAAAAAGTCGGGGATAAACCTTGGAGGGGATATGCCGCGAGGGGGCCGATCAGAACCGGTTTGTCAGCCTCAGCGCGTAAGAGTACTCGATTACATCGAGAAAAGCATTATTTAGAGACATAAAGAGTTCCCAATTGCTTGAATCCGGACGATAAAGCCCGGTACACAGGATGCCGTCACTCGCTGATTAACCCCCTAACCCCTCTGCTTGAACGCTAAAAGCCTACAACTCCCTCCATACCCACCCCCTTTTACAGTCGTCGATGTGATACAAGTGGATATGCGATCGGGAGCCTCCTGGTCCGCGCGAAGAGGAATATCGAGATGACAGAAAATAAACGACCCTGGTCACCGCCGCAGATCATATGGAGCGCGCTCATAGCCACTGTATTGTGGACGGCAGTCGGCTTTAGCTGGTTCGGGCACGGATTCAACTGGACGACGCAAGGCAGCGCCGCACGAATGTCGGAAAATGCCGTTGCGGAAAGCCTGGCCACCATTTGCGCTGCCCAGGCGCGCCGTTCGCCCGATGCCGAAGCGAACATCCAAGAATTATCGGGATTGTCCACCTGGAAACAAGGTGAATTCGTCGAGAAGGCGAATTGGGCAAACATCCCTGGGATCGAGTCGGGCAGGAGCGAGATCGCCGAGTTGTGCGCGACCAAATTAAGCAAGACTTAAGCTTGGTCAAAGAACGGTTGATTACGATCAGGCCGGATCACGACACAGGAATCCGAGTCAGCACTGTTTCAGAAGAAGCGCCATCAGAAAAAAGAGCTTTTTTATTCCATCTTCAAACAGTCAACTCCGGGACTCCCGCCTTTATAGTCGTGATATATCCAAAGACCTCGGCGTGAAAAAAATTGCCATTTTCGCAGACGTACAGAACATCTATTACACCACGCGCCAGGTCTATGGCCGTCAGTTCGACTACCAGAAGCTCTGGCAACGGATTAGTTCTGAAGGCGAAATCGTTTCAGCAACCGCCTACGCAACACACCGGGACGACGATAAGCAGAAAAAATTCCAGAATGCCCTCAATCGAATTGGCTTCAGCGTAAAACTCAAACCCTACATTCAGCGTAGTGACGGCTCCGCCAAAGGTGATTGGGACGTCGGCATTACGATAGATATCATGGAGGCCGCAAAAAATGTCGATACTATCGTATTGCTGTCCGGCGACGGAGATTTCGACCTTCTGATGGAAAAAATCAAAAAAGATTATGCCGTAGGCGCTGAAGTCTATGGCGTGCCCTCACTTACTGCCGCTTCGCTTATCGATTCCGCCAGTGTCTATCACCGCATTGAAGAAGACTTGTTGATGTGATGGCCGTGCTGCGGATGCGTGAGCATTTCTTATTGCCCATTAACCGAATCCGGCATCATTTATCTTGAGGTCCGATGCTGAAAAATTGATTGAGCGGCACGCGGCCCTGGTGCATTCGGAGATGCGAAAAGTGGTTTCCCACGTGCAGCGGGACGCCGGCGAGTGGATCGTCAACACCGTGATGACCAAGGGATGCGATGTTCCGTTCCGCTACAAAAGAAAGCGCATGTACAGAAGCCTGCAGGGCGCGTTCGTGAACATGACGTATTATCCGGCGACCGAGCTCGTCGCAGGCATCGAAATCGAGATCATGCAGGTGGTGCGGATTAAGCGCGCGTAGGCGGGAACATTCAAAGTTCATAACACGCTGAGACGAACTCCTGGGGCGGATCCCAGGGCATCTCCAGTACGATCTGGTTCGGGGCGCTGCCTTCCGGGGAGTGCGCGGGGCCATAACCGGCGCAGAAGGCCGGTTCGTTGCCGGCCGGCACCATGACGCGGACCTCGGGATCCACATCGGCTTTCGCCACCGCGGCGGATAACTCGCCGGGCAGGTCATCGTCGATGGCGTTCATGACTTCGGGCCGGTTCAGCGTGATGCGGCCGATGCGCCCGTCCCTTTCGTACGGGATCTTGTCCACTTGCTGGCCTGGCGGAGAAGACTTCAGGCGGATTGCTCGTCGGCCCAGCCGCTGACGGCCTTGACCTCCATGAAATCCTCCAGCCCCCAGACGCCGCCTTCGCGCCCGTTGCCCGAGGCCTTCATGCCGCCGAAGGGGCTGCCGGCGCCGCGGGACTGCCCGTTCATCTCCACCATACCCGAGCGAAGTCGTCGCGCAACCCGGTTGCGCCGGGCGCCGTCCGTGCTCTGGACATAGTTGGTGAGACCGTAGGGCGTGTCGTTGGCGATGCTGACGGCCTCGTCTTCCGAATCAAAGGGAATGATCGACAGCACCGGGCCGAAGATCTCCTCGCGCGCGATGGTCATGTCGTTCGAGACGTCCGAAAACACGGTCGGCCTGACGTAGAATCCTTTGTC